>NZ_JAVXKG010000003.1:51648-77602 GCF_036647415.1 Algoriella sp. | reverse complement strand
GTACAGAAGCATCAAATTCAGGATCAGTTTCTAAAATTATAGAAATCCCTGGAGATTACTGTAACGGGGATTTATATTATGATTCAGGAGGAGCAAATGGAAATTATTCTCCAAACGAAAATATAACGAAAATTTTTAGACCATCTGTTGCAGGTGAAAAAGTTTCTCTAACTTTCTTAGAATTTGATTTAGAACCAAGAGATACAAATCTATACGATTATATGAATATTTATAATGGTGTAGGAGCAAATGCGACTAAGTTATTTGAAAATGGAAAACAATTAAATGGAAATACAATTCCTGGTCCATTTGTATCTACAGATGATTCTGGTGCAATTACTTTACGTTTTATTTCAGATGGAGGTTTAGAATTGAAAGGTTGGGCCGCAAAAATAAACTGCGCAAGTTTAGGTATTAATGATATTAATAATTTAGAGTTTAATATTTATCCTAATCCAACGACAGACTTAGTTAATGTAAGTACAAAAGAAAATATTGTAGGATATCAATTATATGATTTTTCTGGAAAATTGTTAACAGAAAAAACTAAAGTAGATAAAAAAGAGGTTAAAATTAATTTAGAATCATATCCTAAAGGAATTTATCTTTTAAATATCAAAACAGATAAAAGATCTTATACTCAAAAAATTACTAAAAAGTAAATACTGAGATTAGCTATAAAAGGGATTCAATAATATTGAATCCCTTTTTTTTATAACTCTAAACTTAATTGATCAGGCAATAATTTAAAAGTCATTCGATGATACTGTGTCGCACCAAACTCTTTTATAGCTGCACGATGCTCTTTTGTTGGATAACCTTTGTTCTTTTTCCAATTATACATGGGGAATTCTAAGTGTATTTTTTCCATATACTCGTCGCGATAGGTTTTTGCTAAAATAGAAGCCGCAGCAATATTCATGTACTTAGAATCACCTTTTACAATACATTCGTGTGGGATATCATGGTATTTATTGAATCGATTTCCATCAACAACAATTAACTCCTTAGGACAATCTAATTGATCAATTGCCCTATGCATTGCCAAAAAACTAGCATTCAAAATATTTATTTCATCAATTTCATTCGGCCAAACAATACCAACAGCCCAAAATTTTGCATTATCTTCAATGAATTTTCTCAATGAAATTCTTTTTTTTTCGGACAATTGTTTTGAATCATTAATGATATCATTCTCAAAATCATTTCCCAAAATAACAGCTGCAGCAATTACAGGACCACTCAAACATCCCCTTCCTGCTTCGTCGCAACCTACTTCATATTCTAGATTTGATAAATTTTTATACAATTTTCTACTTTTTCAGCAAATTTAACATAATTTATTAAAAAAAAGTTTTGTAAATGTTAGAGAAATCTTAAGTTTATATAAGTTTTAAAAAATGTTTTAACAGATGAGGAGAAATTTAAAAAACTTGTTTGTATTAGGGGGGCTTCTTTTAGGAGCATCTTTATATGCACAAGAAAAGACAGTTACAGGTACTGTAACTGATCCAGATGGTTTTCCAGTAGCAGATGCTGTTGTAAAAAGTTCTTCGGGAAAAGAAGTTTATACTGACGAAAATGGAGTTTTCAGTATAGAAGCTATTTCTGGTGATAAAATTACAGTTACATCACAAGGTTTACCAACTCAAAATTTTGTTGTAGGAGATTCAGCAACTTATAAAGTGTCATTAAAACAATCTGATACAATTGAGTTAGAGGGAGCTGTAGTAACAGCATTAGGAATTACAAGAGATAAAAGATCTTTAGGATATTCAACACAACAAGTTTCAGGAGAAACAATATCAGCTGCTCCAGTTTCTAACTTTGCAGATGCTTTATCTGGAGAGGTAGCAGGTTTAGATATTAAATCTTCAGGAACAATGGGTGGATCTTCTAATATGGTTATTCGTGGTTTTGGTTCATTAACTGGAAATAATCAAGCTTTAATTGTTGTTGATGGGACGCCAATTAATAATGGAACTTCTAATACCGCTGATCAAACAACAGGTAGAGGAGGTTTTGATTATGGTAATGCAGCTTCGGATATTAACCCAAATGATATTGAGAGTTTAAATGTATTGAAGGGGTCTGCGGCAACTGCTTTATATGGGTCTCGTGGTCAGAGTGGGGTAATTATGATTACAACAAAAAGAGGAAAAAAGAACAAAGGTATAGGTGTTGAGTTTAACTCAGCAATAACTATTGGTACGGCTGACAAAGCAACTTTACCAAAATACCAAACAAAATACGGAGCTGGATATGATGCAGAAGGATCATCAGCAATTAATCCTTATTTTGATGCAGGACCAAATGGATCTTTAGCAACACAATTTGGAGCAGATGCTTCTTATGGTGCAGCATTTGATCCTAATTTAATGGTTTATCAATGGAATTCATTATTCGAAGGTTTATCAACTTACGGTAAAGCAACACCATGGTTAGCAGCTAAAAATGACCCTAATTCAATTTGGGGAGTTTCATCAACTTATGTTAATTCAGCTTCATTTTCAGGAAGTAATGATCAAGGAAGTTTTCGTTTAGGAGTTACAAATAACTTGACAAATGGAAATCTTGTAAATAGCGAATTAAAGAGAAATACGGTAAGCTTTAATGGAGAATATAAATTAACAGATAATTTAAAAGCTACTGCAAGTGTAATCTATACAAATAACAAAGGAAAAGGACGTGTAGGTACGGGGTATGATGGTCTTAACCCTATGCAAGCTTTCCGCCAATGGTGGCAAACAAACGTTGATTTAAAAGAACAAGAACAAGCTTATTTATTAACAAAAAGAAATGCCTCTTGGAATGTTAAAAGTTTAACTAACAATTCTCCTCAATATACGGATAATTATTATTGGGTAAGATATGAGAATTTCCAAAATGATTCAAGAGACCGTTATACTGGTAATGTAGCTTTAGATTATAAAGTAAACAACTGGTTAAGCTTTACAGGGCGCTATAGTTTTGATAACTATGATGAGTTAAGAGAGGGTAGAGTTGCTGTAGGTTCTGCAGGATCTTTAGGAGAATACATGTATTTTAAACAATCTGTATCAGAAAATAACTATGATTTCATGGCTAATATTAACAAAAATATTACAGATGATATTAATTTTGATGCAAACGTTGGTTGGAATTTACGTGTAGAAAAAACAGATCGTTTTATAGGAAGTACAAATGGAGGTTTAAGTATACCAGGTTTATTCACGTTAGCAAATTCTAAAAATGCATTAACAGCGGCTGATATTTCTCAATTTCAAGGTACTAAAAAAGTAGATGGTATGTTTGCGCGTGCAAGTATCGGTTTCTATAACATGTTATATATTGATGGGTCTATCCGTACAGACAGATCATCAACTTTATTATCTACAACAGAAAAAGGAAATAGATATTGGTACCCTTCAGTTTCTACAAGTTTTGTATTCTCAGAATTAGTAAAAGGGTCGTTTATTAATTTTGGTAAAGTAAGAGCCAACTTTGCAAGAGTAGGTAATGACACGAATCTGTATAATTTATACAATACATATGCATTAAATGCATCATTTAATGGTACAGGATCAGCAACTAATCCTTCACAATCAAAAAATCAGTTTTTGCAAAATGAAATGATGCGAGAATATGAAGTAGGTTTAGAAATGGGAATGTTTAAAAATCGTGTTAGTTTTGATGTGTCTTACTACAACAGAAAAACATATGATTTAATTACTCCAGTTGATATTTCATCTTCATCAGGATCTTCGTCGCTTTGGATGAATGCAGGTGATATGGTAAACAAAGGTATAGAAGCTGCAGTTACTTTAATTCCTATCAAATCAGAAGATTTTACATGGAAATTAGGTGTTAACTTTGCGAAAAATACGAACGAAGTTACAGCATTAGCAGAAGGTGTAAATTACTTACAGTTAGCTAGTTTGCAAGGTTCAATTTCTATTGGAGCACAGGTAGGTGAAGCTTATGGTGTAATTAGAGGAACAGGATTTGTATACGATGACAACGGAAATAAAGTTGTAAAAGCAAATGGTCAATACCAAGCTTCTGCTTCTACAACAGTTATAGGAAACATGAACCCAGATTGGACAGGAGGTGTTAAAAATACATTTACGTATAAAAATTTAAGTTTAAGTTTCTTGATTGACTTTCAAAAAGGAGGAGATGTATTCTCATTAGATACATGGTATGGTTATGCAACAGGTTTGTATGATAACTTTACATCAGGACTTAATGACTTAGGAAACCCAGTACGTAACTCTATTGCGAATGGTGGTGGTGTTATTTTACCAGGTGTTGATGCAAACGGTAATGCAAATACAGTTCGTGTAGAGGCAAGTACTGGTTACAATAACCCTTGGGGATATTTAGCGGGAACTGCACCTCGTGAAGCACACGTATATGATGCATCATTTGTTAAACTTAGAAACCTAACATTAACGTATGATTTACCAGATAGAATTTTAAATAGCGCATTTATCAAAAAATTCTCAGTATCTGCAATTGGAAGAAACTTATGGATTATCCACAAAAACGTACCATACTCTGATCCTGAAGCTGGATTAAGTGCCGGTAATATTCAAGGATTCCAATCTGGAGCTCACCCAACGATAAGAGAGATTGGAGCTAGTATTAAAGTTCAATTTTAAAAGAATTTAAACATGAAAAAAATATTATTAGGTATAGTAGCTGTATTTGCGTTAAATTCGTGTACAGATGAAGAATATGATAGATTAAATCATGATCCTATAAATCCAGAAGCTGTTCCTGCTAGTTATTTAGTAACAGGCGCAACAACCAGCTATTTTTATAGAATGATTTCGACAAACGTCAATCAAAATATATTTAGATTAGTTTCTCAATATTGGAATGAAACACAATATACACAAGAAACAAATTATGATTTAGAAGGAAGAAGTATCAGTGATAATTTATGGAATGAAATTTCTATGAATGTATTATATGACTTGAACGAAGCAAAGAAAATGGTGAATGCGAATGTTACTTTATCGCAAACACAAAAAGATAACCAAATTGCGATTATCGACTTAATGCAAGTTCAAGCTTGGCAATTGATGGTTGACACTTTTGGAAATGTTCCTTATTCAGAAGCATTACAAGGTGCAGTTAATACAAAGCCTAAGTACGATGATGCAAAAACAATCTATGCAGATTTAATTAAAAGAGCAATAGAATCTACGAATAAAATTAATGTTACGACTGCTGGTTTTGGTGGAGATGATATTATTTATAAAGGAGATATGTCTAAATGGAAAAAATTTGGAGCGTCTTTACAATTAAAATTAGGTATTCAGTTAGCAGACGTTGATGCAGCTTTAGCAAGCTCAACTATTACAAATGCAGTAAATACAGGTGTTTTTGCTTCTCAAGCAGATAACTTTACATTAGTGTATACAGGAGCTGAACCATATACAAATCCACTTTGGATTGATTTAATCAAAAGTGATAGACAAGATTTTGTTGCGGCAAATACAATTGTTGATCACATGAATGGATTAAATGACCCTCGTCGTGCTAAATTCTTTAGACAAAATTTAGGACCTGGAGTATACAAAGGAGGTATTTATGGTCAAGCAACACCGTATGCAACTAATACACAACTTTCTGCAACATTAGAGGATATTAAATATCCAGGAACTTTATTAGATTATACTGAAGTTCAATTTATATTAGCAGAAGCTTCTGCAAGAGGTATCGCAGTAGGTGGAGCACCAGCAGATTTATACAATAAAGCAGTTAAAGCTTCTTTCGAGTTTTGGGGTAATACAACAGCAGAAGCTGATGCATATTTAGCGCAAGCTAATGTGGCTTACGCTACCGCTCCTGGTACTTGGAAGGAAAAAATTGGTATGCAATATTGGATTGCTATGTACAATAAAGGTTTTGAAGGTTGGAATGTTTGGAGACGTTTAGATGCTCCTAAATTTAATGTTGCACAAGCAACAAAAACTCCAGTTCCTTTCAGATATACTTACCCAGTAAGAGAAAGAAACCTTAATAAAGCGAATAATGAGCAAGCTTCTTCTGCAATTGGAGGAGATAAGTTAGAAACTAAATTATTTTGGGATAAATTCTAAGATCATTAGTTTCATATAACATTTTAAAACCACCTCGTAAGAGGTGGTTTTTTATTTTAAACTAAATTTTGTAAATTCAACTCATTATTCAACACAATATGAGCCTATTAAAATTTATTATTTTCGGATTTTTATTTTGCATATTTTCTTATGGACAACAAGATAAATATGATATTAAATATTTAAGTTTAATTGAATGTGTAGATCAAGCTCCAGGACAATATGTGTATATAGGCCGTTCTAATTTATCTTATTTTCATAGAGAATTTTTTAAACAGAATAATGAGTTTGTAGCAGGAGATTGGGAGTTGAATGGATCTTTATATAATTCTGCTGATGATGCAAATAATGACTCAAATCCATATATATATGATATCGAATCTAGAAGTTATTTGGTTCCATATAATAACCCATTAATTATATATCTTAGACTTAATCAGGTTACCATGCCGCCAAGACAAGATAATAAACATTATGTTGTTAAATCGGTAACAAATTATTTAAAATATCCTCCAGTATTTAATACAACATTAGATGGTTGCGAAATTGATGAAAATAATCAAAAATATAATCTGAATGAGGATTATCTAATCAAAGAATTTCGATCAATTCTAGGAAATCCATATAATTTTGAGATTTTTCGTAAAACGACAGATATTAGTCCAATACCAGAATCCGAATGGAGTAACTTTATTTTAAGAAAAGGCGAATCAAATAAATTATATGTAAAAGTAACGTATAAAGACGGTACAATACCATGCTTTAGGTTTTATGAAATAACATTAAAACTCGTAGATTATTCTATTTCAATGGAAAATACAGAATATGAATTTTGTGGAACACCATTCCTTGTAGAGGGACCAAATGATTCTAATCTTTCAAATTTTGAATGGACTCATAATGGAATTGTTAAATCGACCAATAAAAATATTACGATTGATGAAATAGGAAAATGGATTGTTTCTTTTGAGAATAATTTAGGCTGTAGATCTAGTGTAACGGTTAATGTAATTCCTGAGAAAATATGGAATAGAATAGAAAAAATTACGGCAACATCTACAAGTGTTGTTATTCACCCATATCCAAATGCCAGTATTGTAGGATATTCATTAGATGGAGTCAACTTTCAATCAAGTAATAGGTTTGATAATCAAACGGATCCAATTTTTACTTTTTATTACAAAACCAAATTAGGCTGCATATTTGGACCATTTACAATGGATGTTGCAACAAATTTTAATTTCTTTACACCTAATGGAGATGGAATAAATGATAAATGGGATTTGAGAGGGAAGGAATTTTATAAGAATTATGTGCTTCAAATTTTTAATCGATCAGGAAAATCACTTGCTTATGGAAAAGTAATAGATATTTTACCTTGGAATGGAAAAGTAAATAATTTAACTCTTCCTTCAGATACATATTGGTATTTAATAACTGATGGAGATAAAACAATTAAAACAGGATATATCGTTTTAAAGAATAAATAAGTGTTACAAAATAAACCAACAAAAAAGCAAGCCATTTGGCTTGCTTTTTTACTATAAATATTTTTGATTCTCTTAATTTGAATAATTAGGAGCTTCTTTTGTAATAACAACATCATGTGGATGAGATTCCTGAAGTCCAGCTCCAGTAATACGAACTAATTTTCCGTTTTCAATAAGATCATTAATCGTTGCAGTACCACAATATCCCATTCCAGCTCTTAATCCACCACACAATTGGTAAATAACATCAGCAATAGAACCTTTGTGAGGAACACGACCTTCGATACCTTCTGGAACTAATTTATTTGCATCAGATTGAAAGTAACGGTCTTTAGATCCACGTCTCATAGCAGCTAAAGATCCCATTCCTTGGTATGCTTTAAATTTACGCCCTTGGAAAATAATTTCTTCACCTGGCGCTTCATCAGTACCAGCAAATAAACTTCCTAACATTACTAAATTTGCACCAGCTGCAACAGCTTTTACAATATCTCCTGATAATTTTATTCCACCATCACCAATTACCGAAACATTTCTTGTTTTGGCATATTCGTATACATCATAAATCGCAGAAAGTTGAGGTACTCCAACACCAGCTACAACACGAGTTGTACAGATAGACCCTGGTCCAACACCAACTTTTAGCGCATTTGCACCAGCATCAATTAATGCTTTTGCAGCAGAAGCCGTTACAATATTTCCTCCAACAATATCCAAAAGTGGAAAAGCATTTCTTACTTCGGCAACTTTACTAATAACACCAGCAGAATGTCCATGAGCAGAATCTAAAGCTACAATGTCTACACCTTTGTTTACCAAAGCTTGTACACGCTCTAAAGTATCTGCACCAACACCAACACCAGCACCAACACGTAAACGACCTTTAGAATCTTTACATGCATTAGGAAATTCTGTTAAATTGTCAATATCCTTGATTGTGATTAATCCGATTAATTTATTGTTTTCGTCAACAATTGGTAATTTTTCGATACGATGACGAGAAAGAATTTCTTTTGCTTTGATTAAATCTGTATTCAAATCAGACGTAATGATATTTTCTTTTGTCATTACTTCTTCTACTAATTGATCAAAGTTTTCTTGATAACGGATATCACGATTTGTAATAATTCCGACTAAAGTACGATCTTCTTCGATTACAGGTAAACCAGAGATTTTATATTTCTCCATCAATGCAACAGCATCTCTCAAAGTATGTTTACGTGTCAATGTAATTGGATCCGAAATCATTCCATTTTCAGAACGTTTTACCATGTCAATTTCATTTGCTTGCTCTTCTATTGACATGTTTTTGTGAATAAAAGATAATCCACCTTCGCGTGCCAATGCAATAGCTAATCTTGCTTCGGATACAGTATCCATTGCAGCAGAAACAATCGGAATGTTAAGGGTAATGTTGTCTGTGAATCTTGTTTGTAGAGATACTTGGTTCGGTAATATCTCTGAGTAGGCAGGCACTAATAACACATCGTCAAAAGTGAAGCCTGTTTGTAGAATTTTGTCTGTTAAAGGCATTGCTTTTTGCGTTACAAAATTAGATGATAAAAGTGTAGTATCAAAATTATTTAAGGAAATATATGATTCGTTTTGATTTTCTTATCATATGGTAAGAAAATAATTTTACATAGAAATTCTATCAAAATATTCTTTTAAATCCTTGTTGTTTAAAATAAATTGATTCATAATTTAATGTTTTCAATCTTCAGCTATATCAAATATTTATCTTATTTTCGCAAGATAGTTTATTGAACAAGATGGAATTAAATTTCAAAAAATGGAATAACATCTTAGGTGTAGCTATGTTCTTGATTTCGATTATTTTGTATTTATCGAGCATGGAACGCTACCTAAGTTTATGGGATTGTGGAGAATACATTGTATCATCTGCAAAGTTAGGAATTACGCATGCGCCAGGAGCTGCATTGTTTCAGATAGTTGGAGCAGTTTGGTCTGGATTAGCTTTTGGTGACGGAAGCAAATATGCAATTTTAATTAACAGTACTTCGGCATTTTATAGTGCAGTTACAATTATGTTATTGTTTTGGACAATCACTTATTTTGTACGCAAAATGTTTGCAAATACACAAGATCCAATCAATGTTGATGCAGTAGAAATGAATGCTTCACAAAAAATAATAGCTCTTGGAAGTGGATTAGTTGGTGCAGCAGCATTTATGTTTAGTGATACATTTTGGTTTTCGGCGGTAGAAGGAGAAGTTTATGCAATGGCATCATTGTTTACGGCTTTACTTTTTTGGTTGATTACAAAATGGGATCAAGCTGCAGATACGCCTCGTGGTAACAAATGGTTAGTTATTATCTCTTTGGTAATTGGACTTTCTATTGGTGTTCACTTAATGGCAATGTTGTCTATTCCAGCAGTTTGTTTTGTTTATTATGCACGTAAATATAAGTTTACAGTAAAGAGTTTTATACTTGCTAATATCATCACATTAGTTATATTGGTTTTCGTATTCAAACTAATTTTTCCATTAGTTATGACATTCTTTGGTAAAACAGAGATATATGTTGTGAATAATCTTGGAATGCCTTTTAACTCAGGAACAATAATAGCTACAATTATTTTAGCAATTATATTTTATTTAGCTGTTAAATTAACGCAGAAATACGGTTCAGCATTACTAAATACAATTTCGTGGTGTGTTATTTTTATGCTGATCGGTTTCTCATGTTGGTTGGTAATTCCTATCAGAGCGAATGCAAATCCACATATGAATTTGAATGATCCAGATACAGCTTTAGGTGTTTTAGATTATTTTAATCGCGAGCAATACGGTTCTTGGCCAGTAATGTATGGACCAGTTTATACGGCTCATATTGCAAATGATGGATTGAAACGTGATGCAAACGGAGCGCCAGAAAGCACAGTTCGTAGTTCAGAATATATAAAAGATAAACGTACAGGAAAATACTTAAAGGTTTCTGATCGTTTAGACTATAAGTACGAAGATAAATATGTGAAATTCTTTCCAAAAATGTTTAGTCCAGATCCTGGCGTAATGGAAAATTATGCAGCAGTTTATGGTTTTCCTAAGTTTTCGCTTAATGCTAAATATGCTGGTGACGAAGAAGCACAGAAAATGTACGCAGATTTGGTTCAGAAAAGATCAAATCGCGAATTAAAAGTTGCTGATCTTAAAAAATATGGAGAAATTTTAGAAATAGAACCTCCAACATTTGGTGAGCAATTTAATTATTTTGTTGATTATCAGATAAACTATATGTTTGTTCGTTATTTTATGTGGAATTTTTCTGGTCGTCAAAACGATTTGGAAGGTAATTTCGAAATAACAAAAGGAAATTGGATTTCAGGAATTCCATTCATAGACAATATGCGTTTAGGTGATCAATCTAAATTACCAGATGAATATAAAAATGATGGAACAAATGTTTATTTCATGTTGCCATTAATTTTAGGATTAATCGGTTTCTTTACACAACTTAATAGAAATTTTGTAAACTGGTGGTCATTATTATCATTGTTTGTCTTAACAAGCGTTGGTATTATTTTCTACACATCGGTAAAACCTTTTGAGCCTCGTGAAAGAGATTATGCATTAGTAAGTTCTTTTTATGCATTTTCTATTTGGATAGGTTTGGGTGTACAAGGAATTTATCTATTGATTCAGAAAATTCAGAAAAAAGAATTAAGCCCTTCATTAGCGTTAGGAACAACAGTTATTTTGGCAGGAATTCCAATTTTAATGGGAGCTCAAAACTGGAATGATCATGATCGTTCTGAGCGTTCTGTAGCTTATTCTTTGGCGTATAACTATTTGTATCCGCTTGATAAAAACGCTATACTATTTGTGTACGGAGACAATGATACATATCCACTTTGGGGATTACAGGAAACAGAAAATTTCCGCGATGATGTAAAAATTGCGAACTTAACGTTAGCTGCTTCACCATGGAATTTAGAGCAATTATTAAGAAAAACATACAATGCAGCTCCAATTCCTGCAAATCTAAAACCGAAGGATTATCAGACAGGAACAAATGATCAAATTTTTGTGGTAGGAGGTTCTCTTAAAAATGTTTTTGATCAATTAAATAGTTTTATCAAGCCAGGTTCTAATCAAACATTAGAAACATTAAGTAATTTACCAATAGAAGAAGTTGGACAATATTTAACTGATCCAGAAATTGATCCTAGCCAAGTAATGACGGTTTATAAAAACATTAAACCTTTAGAAAAATACTTGACACAAGATAGTATGACAGCTAAAGAGGCGATGGCTTTTCTTTTGGATAATAAATTGCCAGAGAAACAAGCATTAGCAGATTACTTTGGTTATCCAATTGGACAAGCAAATTATTTACCTGTTTCTAAAATTACAGTACCTGTTAATAAAGCAAATGCAATAAAATACGGAATTGTAAATGCAAAAGACGCAGATAAAATAATAGATAACTTAACAATCAATATCAAATCTTCTAGTTTATTCAAAAATAATTTGATGATGCTTTCTATGATGGCTAATTATAATTGGGATCGTCCAATTTATTTTAGTGGAGGAGGTGTTTCTGATCCAGAAAATACATTCTTTATGAATGATTATTTATTGAATGCTGGTTTGAGTTATAAATTAGTGCCAATTTATACACCATTTGGTAAAGGAGGTATTATTGGAGCTTCAGACAACGATATGTTGTTAAGAACATTCAATTCATACAAATGGTCGGGTTACAATAATCCTGATGCATCTTTTAGCTTAACAGAGCGTAATTATACATCATCATATCGTAATACAGCTGTAAGATTAGCAGATGATTTATTAGCTGCAGGTCGTAAAAAAGAAGCTATCCAAGTCTTAGATAAAGTAATGCAAGAGATTCCTGCATTATCGCAATATGATATTGGATACGGTGTGAGTAGAATTGCAGGCTTGTATGTAAAAGCAGGAGAAGATAAAAAAGGGGAAAAATTGTTTGCACATGTAAGAAAGCATGCCAATCAAAAAATAAATTTTTATGAATCTTTACCAGCAGCAAAACGTTATTCTATAGGTTCTGATTATGCAAGTGCCAAAAATGATTTGATGATGGCTTTATACAACGAAGCTTCTGCATTAGGAGAACGTGGAGATAAAGAGAAAGCAATAAAGTTATTTGAAACAGGTTATAATCCAATGTTGAAAAAATTTCAACAACTATACAATGAAGTCGTTGCTGACGGAAAAGTTGATGAAAATGATCAAGCTAAAATCATGAGTCAATTTAATTATTTAGACGAAATGATTGGTGTTGCAGCAGAAATTGATACCAATTATGCCAAACAACAACAAAACCTTTTGTATAAAATGGTAGGACAATAAGTTCTTAACTATAAAATTTAAAAAGCTCCAAATTATTTTGGAGCTTTTTTTGTACACTAAACTTATTGAAAACGAATTTGATACTAATTTCAGACTTAAGATTAGCTTAAGAATTGAACACTTTGGCACATAAATTGAAATTATACAAATAAGTTTAACAATTTTGATAAATATTTTAAAACATTATAAAATGAAAAAAGTATTATTAACAGCTGCTTTCGCAGTAGCAGGTATGGTAGGAGTTTCAGCTCAAACATCAGGAGTTGAAGGTACAGTTCACGTAGGTATTCCGGTAGGAGATGCAGCAGATTATTCTTCATTTAATGTTGGAGTTGATTTAGCTTATTTACACCCTATTGCAGATAATTTTAAATTAGGAGCTAAAGTTGGTTATGATCATTTTATTGCTGATAGTAATTTCAAAGATTTAGGTGGAGAAGATTTCGGATTTATTCCATTAGCAGCTACAGCTAAATATGAATTTAGTAATAACTTATTTGTAGGAGCAGATTTAGGTTATGCTTTTTCTACTAAAGATGGTTTAGATGGAGGATTATTTTGGCAACCAAAAATCGGTTATTCAGGAGCAAGTTTTGATGTATATGCAGGATATAAAGGTATTTCTGTAGATAATAATCAATATTCTAATTTTAATGCAGATGCAGTTTCTTTAGGATTTGCGTATAAATTTTAATCATAAGAGTTTAAAAAATAATTAGTGTTAATTAAGAGCTACATCGTAAGATGTAGCTTTTTTATTTTATATAGTTCGTTCTTTTAAAGTGTTAAAATTTTTGTTTTATATAATTGATAATAAATAGATTAGTGTTTTATTGGTTTTCTTTAACATCATTTGGCATATAACTTGGATTTACACTTGTATCATAATTAGAAAATTAAAATTATTACAAGATGAAAAAAATATTTTTTATTGCCGCTGCAATGTTAGGCGTTGTTAGTTTAAGTGCACAAGAAAAAACAACATCATCTCAGTTTGGTGTTAAATCAACTGTAAACATGTCATCATTCAATGGAGATGATGTAAAAGACAACGATTACAAAGTTGGTTTTAGCGCTGGTGTTTATGGACATTTTCCTATCACAGATCAGTTTGCTGTGCAACCAGAGGTTAACTTTACAAGAATTGGAGGTAAATTCAAAGATGATGTTACCGAGGTAGGAAATACAACAATTAAGGATAAGAATAAAACAACTTTAGATTATATTCAAGTTCCAATTATGTTCAAATATTATCCTGGTGCATCTCGTTTTAATATAGAAGCTGGACCACAATTTGGTTACAATGTATATGCAAGTAATAAGCAAGAAACAAGTGTTTATGCTAACGGAACTGTAAATACAATTTCAGGAAAAACAGATATCAAAGATAATGTTAAAGATTTTGATTTCGGTGTAAACTTCGGATTAGGCTATAATGTTACAGATAACATTAATGTTGGTGCAAGATATTACATGGGCTTAACAAAAGTAGGCGAAAATACAGATAATGGTACTACAGCTGCTAATGATATCAAAAATCATTCATTCTCTTTAGGAGTAGGATATTCTTTCTAAATAAAGAAATGTAATTCATAAAAAATGGATTCTGAATTTTCAGAATCCATTTTTTATTTTAATCTTTTAGCGCAATCTTTTTGATGGATTGAGTTAAAATTATTTTATTAATGATAAATAAAATTAGAACAATACCTAATCCAATTCCTACAACTTCCCAAATATGTGATTTTTCCGTTGCCATAAATTTTCCGACTTTGGTTTGTATCGTATTCAACACAAAATAAACCAACGGAATAGAAATAATGTAACTTATCAACATAAAAATTATCGAGAATTTAAGATAAGGACGTGCCAATTGATTGATATTATAACCTATCAAAAATAAATCTTTTGTCTTGTGTTTATTTTTTTCAATCATTAATTGAAAATTGATAATCATCAACCAAATTGCTGCAAAAACAATGATTAAACCAATAAAAAGAACCAATGTAAAGGCTAATTTTAGATAATAAGTCAATTCATTATTTTTTAATTCATCTTTATTGATGTCAAAATTTTGTTGCTCAAAATACGTTGAAGCATTTTCGTCGCTTTGCGATTTCGTTTCAACTACAATGCGCGAAGGTTCTGTATTTTTCTGATTTGCATATTTTTCATTCGCCCATTCCAAAAAGTTTTCTGGAACTAAAATTGTATTAATTTTTGTTGTAAAATCCACAATTCTGGCTTGATAAATTTGTTGGTTTTCACCTTTCCCAATAATTAATTGAAATGGAATTTTAGTAAACAATCCTTCCGAAACTTGCGGTAAACCTTGGCTTGTTGCAAAACCAAAATTGTACAAATTCAAATAACTTTTCGGAATAATAATCGGAATAAAATTTTCGCCCTCTTTCCATTCCCAATCTGATTTTTCTACTTCAATAAAATCTTCTGGTACAGATTCAAAAAATAAATCTGTCGAAAATCCTCTAATTCCAGCAATACCGCCAACTTGTAATTTTACAGGAAATTGACTGCTTTTGAAAGTTCCTACTTTCGCAACAAAATTTTGAGATTTTAATTCATTTATTTCATCTTCGCTAAAAGTTGGTTTTTCGCCCGTTAAAGTTTGTAATGAAGATATTTTTTTGTTTAAAACAATATAATTTGATTTCCAAATTGAGCTATCTTCTCCAAAATTTTTTGCATAATCCATGTAAATTGTTCCTGCTAAAATCAAGATGAAAAATCCGATGATAGAAAAGAAACAAAATGTGGTGATTCGTAGAAAACTCAAATTTTTACGAACCAATTTTTCGATTAATGTTTTAGAGTTGAATGACATTTGTAAGGCGTTTATCGTGAATTTCGTGTAAACTGGTAAATATAATTCCAGCATTATTTTTCGCAGCTTCTTCGGTTACCAAATCAATCAAAAGTTGTTGATTGACATCGTCCAAATGACTAAAAGGTTCGTCCAGAAGTAAAAAATCAAAAGGTTGACAAAGTGCTCTAATCACAGCAATTCGCTGGCGTTGACCATAAGAAAGATGAATAGCTTTTTGTTGTAAATGACTTTTCAAACCAACTTTTTCTATCCATTCTATAATTTGATTTTCGGATTGATGATTGGTCAAAACATTTTTTAGCTGAATATTTTCCATCAACGTTAATTCTTCAAAAAGATGTAAACCTTGAAAAACATACGCTAATTTTTCGCGCCGAATTTTCGTCCAATCAGTCAAATTATAATTTTTTATATTTTGATTATCAAATAAAATTTCGCCATCATAATCTTGTCTATCGCCATATAAAATATTAATCAATGTCGATTTCCCAACGCCAGAATGCGCAACGATTTGATAAATATTTCCACTTGTGAATGTAGAATTGTTTTTCCAAATTTCAGATTGTTCAAATCCAAATTCTTTTAAAGGATGAGGAACAATTTGATTTATTTTAATTTCCATTTTGCTGTTGTTGTGCTTGATTGAAAAATAATGAATATGCTTCATCTAAAAGTAATAAAATAACTTCTAAACTATTTTTATCCGACTTTTTCATGTGTATTTTTCCTGTTTTTGTGTATTCATCCGAAACGCGATAATCGATGTGATCTAAATGAGATAAAATGTTTTGCATTTCAGTAGTATTTCCAAACGGAATTTGCTGATAAATATAATTTTGAACTTCTTTTGGATAATTTTCAAAATTCAAATTTACAAATCCAAACATAGAATTCGACGCGCTTGTAGCGTATTCTGAAGTAACAAAGTTTGATGAGTTTATAACATTATTCAGAAACTGATTCATCTGCGCTTGATTATTTGTAACGTACATCAAATTGTTTTTATACGTCAAATAAATCGTCATATTTGATGAAATTGGCAACATATAATATTGTCCAATTTTCTTGATTTTTTCTTGATGAGATTGGATAAATTCATTAAAAAAGACATCATTTTTCATTTTTCCTCCCAAAACAAATTGTGGATAAACCACTTGTTTTACAAAATTCTCTTTTTTGCCAAAAAAATCGGTTGGGTTGAATGCTTTTCCAAGTTCAAAATCATAAACACTAAACAAAGCTTCGCCTTCAAAACTTTGTTCTAATTTAGCTAAATCGATGTCATATTGTTCAAGAAAAGTTGTGACAAAATTCTGATTTTCGAAAATATAACGCGAATTTGATGGATAAATTCCAAGTGCAACATTCATATAACTTTGTGCAGGAAAATATTTGAAAAAATCGGTGTTAATATTCGATTTCCACATCGGACGTTTCTGTAATTCTACTTTTGTAATCGCATCTGGATGAAATTTTTGTGTGAAATTTATTCCATCAGACGTAAAAGAAATCAAATTAACCCAAGAGCTTTTCGTAAAATCAAGATTTTTCTTAGAATTTTCTTCTTTCTTAGAGAAATTTTTCAGGAAATTTCCTGTGTACCAAACATTAATATCTTGAGAATTTTTCACAAAATCTGCAAAACTATTATTTTCCTTTGCAAGCGAATGTTTATCATTAATAATTTTGATAAAATAATCTTTGATTGATTTTTCGCCAACGCCAAATTCTGATGCAATGATTAGAAATTGTGATTTATTCCAAGCCATAAAAGGTTTATTGAAACCTGTAATTGTTGTAAAACCATTGTTTGTTTCAAGTGAAATTTCTTTTTTGTAAAGCCCTTTATAAATCGTTGTTAAATTTTCTTCGAATTGATCTTTATCTTTCATATTTGTGATCAAAGCAACCATGTTTTTACCTTCTATTTTTTGTCCAAAAACATAAATAGGGCTGATAATATCGATTCCCGCAGAAGTCGGATTATCTTTTATTGTTTTTAATAATTCATTCATTGCAGGATCTTGATTCTTGATTTCATTTTCTGCTAATTGATAAATTTTGTATTGATCTAATTTCTGAAAATTTCCTTTTTCCGCAATTGATTTTGGATTGATTAAGGCAACAAAATCTGCATCTGTCGGAATTAGAATAGTATAATCATCGTTTTTAGAACAGCTTGCAAAAAGCAAAATGCTGGCTAAAATTGAATAGTATTTTAAGATTTTTTTCATTTAATATTTATTTAAAAATGATTTGTAATCAGTTTTTTATCTTCCCAAAAATTAAAAAATTAATGCAAAAATTAATTAATTTAAGATTGGGATAAATTTAAGCAATTATTAATATGATTTTCGTTTCTATCACTATAAAAATATCTAAATTTTCCGTATATTCGCACTCCTTGATTTAGAAGATTTAAAGAAAGAATTTGATGGCAAAAAAGTTTAAAGAATATAAGCATTTGGACTTGGTACAAGTTTCAAAGGAAACATTAGAAGATTGGAAACAAAATAATGTTTTCGAGAAAAGTATCACGTCTCGTGAGGGAAAAGAGTCGTACGTTTTTTATGAAGGACCACCTTCTGCAAACGGAAAACCTGGAATTCACCATGTTTTGGCACGTTCGATAAAAGATATATTTTGTCGTTTCCAAACCCTAAAAGGTAAACAAGTTTTACGTAAAGCGGGTTGGGATACGCACGGTTTACCAGTAGAATTGGGAACTGAGAAAGAATTAGGAATTACAAAAGAAGATATCGGAACAAAAATTTCGGTTGAAGAATATAACGAAGCGTGTAAGCGTACTGTAATGCGTTACACAGATTTGTGGAATGATTTGACAGAAAAAATGGGTTATTGGGTGGATATGGAGGATCCATACATCACGTATAAACCAAAATATATGGAATCTGTTTGGTGGTTGTTGAAACAAATTTATGATAAGAATTTGTTGTACAAAGGCTATACAATTCAGCCATATTCGCCAAAAGCGGGTACAGGTTTGTCTTCGCATGAGTTAAATCAGCCAGGAACATATCAAGATGTAACTGATACAACGATTGTTGCACAATTTAAGGTGAAGAAAGATTCGACAGATTTATTCAATGATTTTGATGGAGATGTTTATTTCTTAGCTTGGACAACTACGCCTTGGACTTTGCCATCTAATACTGCGTTAACAGTTGGTCCAAAAATAGATTATGTTGTTGTAGAAACTTTTAATCAATATACATTTGAACCAATTCGTGTTATTCTTGGAAAACCATTGGTATCAAAACAATTTGGAAAACCATTTTTCTTTGCAGAAACAGAAGAGGATTTCACAGTTTATGCAGCAGGAAATAAAACAATTCCGTACAAAATAGTAGGAGAATACAAAGGTGCAGATTTAGTAGGAACTCGTTACGAACAATTATTACCTTGGGCATTGCCTTACGAAAATGCAGAAAATGCATTCCAAGTTATTCCTGGAGATTTCGTAACAACAGAAGATGGTACAGGAATCGTACACACTGCGCCTACATTTGGTGCGGATGATGCACGTGTAGCAAAAGACGCTGGTGTTCCTCCAATGTTGGTATTAGATGCAAACGGAAATACAGTACCATTAGTAGATTTACAAGGCCGTTTCGTAGCAGAATTGCCAGAAGGTTACGGAGGAAAATATGTGAAAAATGAATACTACGATGATGGTACAGCTCCAGAAAAATCGGTTGATGTAGAAATCGCGATTTTATTGAAAGAGGAAAATAAAGCCTTCAAAGTAGAGAAATATAAACACAGTTATCCACATTGTTGGAGAACAGACAAACCAATTTTATATTATCCATTAGATTCTTGGTTCATCAAAGTGACTGATGTAAAAGACAGAATGGTTGAGTTGAACAAAGAAATTAACTGGAAACCTAAAGCAACAGGTGAAGGACGTTTCGGAAATTGGTTAGAAAACGCAAATGATTGGAATTTATCTCGTTCTCGTTATTGGGGAATTCCATTACCTATTTGGAGAACAGAAGATGGTGACGAAGTAACTGTAATTGGTTCTGTTGAAGAATTAGTTACTGAAATTGAAAAATCAATTGCTGCTGGAGTTCAAAAAGTAAATCCTTTCCAAAATTTTGAAGTTGGAAATATGACAGAATCTAATTATGATTTGATTGACTTACACAAAAATGTTGTTGATGAAATTACGTTAGTTTCGGCATCTGGAAAACCAATGAAACGCGAAGCAGATTTAATTGATGTTTGGTTTGATTCTGGAGCAATGCCTTATGCGCAGGTTCATTATCCTTTCGAGAATAAAGATTTAATCGATAGCGGAAAAATGTATCCAGCAGATTTTATTGCAGAAGGTGTCGATCAAACACGTGGTTGGTTCTATACTTTGCATGCAATCGGAACATTAGTTTTTGATTCAAAAGCATACAAAAATGTAATGTCGAATGGATTGGTATTAGACAAAAATGGACAAAAAATGTCTAAACGTCTTGGAAATGCTGTCGATCCTTTCGAAACATTAGCAACTTATGGACCTGATGCTACGCGTTGGTACATGATAGCGAATGCACAACCATGGGAAAACTTAAAATTTGATATTGCAGGAGTAGACGAAGTTCGTCGTAAATTCTTCGGTACATTATATAACACTTATTCATTCTTCTCATTATATGCGAATGTGGATGAATTTACATTTGCAGAAGAAGAAATTCCAGTAAGTGAAAGAGCAGAATTAGACCAATGGATTATTTCTGAATTGAATACATTAACAAAGAAAGTTGATGCATTCTTGGCAGATTATGAACCAACGAAAGCAGCTCGTGCGATACAAGAATTTGTGATTGATAATTTATCAAACTGGCACGTACGTTTATCAAGAAGACGTTTCTGGAAAGGAGATTATTCGAAAGATAAAATTGGAGCTTACCAAACATTGTACACAGTTTTAGAAACTGTTGCTATTTTAGGTTCACCAATTGCGCCATTCTTTATGGATCGTTTGTACAAAGATTTGAACGCTGCTACAGGTAAAAATTCAGCAGAATCTGTGCATTTAGCAGATTTCCCACTTGTGGACGAATCATTAATCAAACCAGAATTAGAAGAACAAACACACTTAGCACAAACAGCGACAAGTATGATTTTATCGCTTCGTAAATTAAGTGATAATAAAGTTCGTCAACCATTACAAAAAGTAATGATTCCGGTACTTAATGATGCGATGAAAGCTAATTTAGAAGCTGTATCAGAATTATTGAAACAAGAAGTTAATGTAAAAGAAATACAATTATTAACAAACGAAGAAGCTTCAAGTCTTTTGGTGAAGTCTATAAAGCCTAATTTCAAGACGTTAGGCCCGAAATTCGGAAAAGAAATGAAAGCTATTTCGGCTACTACAGCTTTATTAACGAATGAAGAAATTGTTAAATTAGAGCAATCTGGCAAAATAGATTTGCTAATTGACAACAAATCATTAACTTTAGATTTAGAAGATTTTGAAATCGCTACAAAAGACATTCCAGGATGGACGGTAGCTTCTAATTCAATATTAACGGTAGCCCTTGATTTACAGTTAACTGAAGAGTTAATAAATGAAGGAGTAGCGAGAGAATTGGTAAATAGAATTCAGAATCTACGAAAAGAAACAGGACTAGAAGTAACCGACAAAATAAAACTTAACTTAAAAAATGATGAATCAATCGTAAATGCAGTCAATCAAAACAAAGATTACATTTGCTCAGAAACATTAACAGAAGAGCTTGTTTTACAAGATGAAGTAGTTGATGGGGCAGAGGTTGATATTAATGGATTGGTGACGCAAATTGCGATAACAAAATTGTAAGCGTATGGCAACGACAGATGAAAAAGTAAGATATTCTGATAATGAATTAGAAGAATTTAAAAATTTAATTCAAAATAAATTAGACCAAGCAATTAAAGATTACGATCTTTTAAAAGAAGCATATACAAACGACAGTAATAATGGGACAGACGATACGTCACCAACTTTTAAAGCGTTTGAAGAAGGTTCTGAAACAATGTCTAAAGAGCAAAATGCACAATTAGCAGCACGTCAAGATAAATTTATTCGTGATCTGAAAAATGCATTAATTCGTATCGAAAACAAAACATACGGAATTTGCCGTGTAACAGGAAAATTGATTAATAAAGAACGCTTGAAATTGGTTCCGCATGCTACATTAAGCATCGAAGCAAAGAACATGCAACGTTAAAAAAAATATTTTTTGAAAAAAGTAGCGCTCATTGCCGTTTTGGTTTTAATTATAGACCAAATCTCAAAATTTTATGTCAAAACCAACTTTTTTTTGGGCGAAGATGTAGACGTTTTAGGTTGGTTTAAAATTGCTTTTGTAGAAAACCCAGGAATGGCTTATGGAATGCATTTCGGAGGAGAAACAGGTAAAATTATTTTAACTATTCTACGAATTGCTTTAATAGGAATGATTATTTATTATATCAATACTTGGTCAAAAAAGCTAAAAAATAATTTCTTCATCATACCAATTGCACTGGTTTTAGCAGGAGCAATAGGTAATGTAATTGACGGAATTTTTTACGGTGTAATTTTCGATAAAGGAACAACGTATGACAATATGTTTCAGGATTGGGTAGGATATCAAGGAGTAGCGCAAGCAAACTTTGCAGGATATTCTGGTTGGTTCACGGGATGTGTGGTAGACATGCTTTATTTTCCGATTGTAGAGTTCGATTGGCCAACTTGGATACCAATTATAGGCGGACAACATTATAAGTTCTTTCAGCCGGTATTTAATGTTGCAGATTCTGCAATTTTTATAGGAGGACTTAGTTTATTCCTTTTCCGTAAAAAAGCTTTCACAAGTGAAGACGGCGTAAGATTAAGATTTTAAAAAGATAATCCCGATAATGATTTTATTATCGGGATTTATTTTATATTTATAATAAGATATGTTATGAATACAAATACAATGGTAAAGAGTTACAAGACGAATTAAACCTAAATCTGTACGACTACGGAGCACGAAACTACGACCCTGCTATTGGTAGATTTTTTAATTTAGATTAAGTGAAAAATATATCATTAGTTATTATATTATTAATTCAAAATTCTCCTACAGACATAATAAATGAGATTGCAGGTAATTCAATGACAGCTTCTGTTACTTTAGGTCGATTCAGTTACTCACATGGTAGGACTTCTTAATAAAGGTATTATACAACCAAGAGGAGCAATGTCAAATAATATAGGTCTTGGTAAATCAGGATTAGTAATAAGTCAACAAATATCTAATACTGTAGTTTGGAGACCTTTTAAATAGATAAAAATGAGAAAAATATTATTATTAATTACATTATCTATATATTATGGATGTGGAGAATCACAGTGTAACGACTTTCATAAAATAGTTTTAAATCAACAATCTAACATTATTGTAGATAGGAATTACAATACAGAAAAGTCTTCTTTTGCTTTAGGTACATTAAAATTAAAAGGGAGAAATCTAGAGACAAATAAATCCGAATATTTTCATCCTGACACAAGGGGCTGGCAACCATTCGCACAATATATTTCAAAAGGAGATACGGTTTTAAAAAAGAAAGGTGAAGCAATTATGTATATTTATAAAAAAGACTCTATTGTTTCTATAAGTTATGAAAATTTTTGTGATAAGACTAAATTTAGTCAAGATAAAGTGTTAAACATTTTCAGAAGAGATAGTGTAAAGTAATCCAAATAGGGTGGTAGCGTTCCAGATGTGTTGCTACATTACAAACTTCTTATTCAGGAGAGAGTAATACAAACTTTTTAAATAGAAATTCTTCAACTAATATTTTTGATGAACCGCTAAATTTATAGACACTAACTAAAACTATCCAACCATAGGAAAAGTGCCAACCATAATGAATGGAAGTGTAATTTTACAAGAAAGATTTAAATATTCAAAAAGATAATTATGAAATTATTTAAGTTATATATATTATTAACTTTTTTTCTTTACACATCTTGTAATAGTTATTATCAAGTTCCGCTATCATATAAAAAACGATATCGATACTAGCACAAAAAAAGGTGATACCAGAACCATAATATATACTAATGTAGGCTCAACTGATAACAATAAAAAATAAGAATAATGAAAAAACTAATAGTATTAATAATATACTTATTTATGTTTCAATATGTATCCGCCCAAAATGATTCAATAATTTTCAAATATCAAATACCTAACAATATTTTATTTTTAAAAAATGAAGTGGATTTAAGTAATGATAATTCCATTTTACTTGATGGAATTATTGAAAGATTAAATTTATATAAAGATAAATCAGATTATTTGATAATGATATATATATTCTATAACTCAAAAGAAAAACCAAAGTATATTTATAATAGACTTGAAGCTATTTTAAATCATTTTAAAACGCTTGGATATAACAGAGAACAATTTGTTTTTAAAATTAATAAAGCAAGTAAGTTCGATTCAACCAGTTCTTATTCTTTTAATGTTATAAAAATATGTACTGATAGAAGATACTAGGTAGGTTATCAGATGTGTTGCTACATTACAAACTTCTTATAGGGGAGAGAGTAATACAAACCTTTTAAATAGATTTATTAAAATGAAAAAAATTAAATTACTTAAATATTTATTAACTATAATTTTATTATTTTTATTTACTTTTCATAAAAATAGTTGCACATTTTTTAAAACAGATGCCGAATTATTTTTAGAAGATTTTCTACCTCTAGAATTCAATAGAGTAATTTATAAAGGAGATATTATTGATTCATCTAATCACATGGAACCTATGATGGATTTTGGCCAATATTGTCTACCAACCTTAAAAACTTGGAGAATGAGAATTAAAAAAGGTGATACAATTTCTAAATCTAAAAATAGTACAACATTAATTATTCATAAAAATAAAAAAATAGAAAAAGTTAATTTTGATACTTTAGATATAAACTTAACAAGTTTACCTTGCGAATGTTCAAAGTTAAAATAATATATTAAGGTAGTGTTTCAGATGTGTTGCTACATTACAAACTTCTTATTCAGGAGAGAGTAATATACCACAAAGAACTCATTATAGTCTTACTGGAGAAGGTTCAGTAATGGAGGAATCAAGGATGATGAAGAAAGTTAATAAAACTACTTGGATTATAGATGATAAGGCTTATAGTATTTTACAAAAAATCCAACAAACCAAAAAATAATGATCTCTTTTATTAAAATAATTCCCGTATTTATTCTATTGTCTATTGTTATTAGTTGTAGTAAGAAAAACTTGAAAGAAACATCGAATGATTTAAATTTTAAAAAAGAAATTAATAATCCTAAAAATTCTTTTCTAATTAAAGAGTTGAATAAACATAAAATTAAACCAAGTAAATTATTTATTATTGAGGAGATAGAATATCCAAATACTTATAGATATATCTATGATGAATTTTCGAATAAAAGATATTTTGTAGAAGGTAAAGGGTATAGTAACGATGTAAATTTTAGAAATATCAATCAAATAAAAAATAAAGATTATTTTCTATTTGATTACTATGAAGAAATAATTCTATTTTTAAAAAAGAATGAAATTCAGGAATTGAAAAGTATTAAAAATTTACATTATACAGATGAAAATTATACATATTTTGAGATACTTGACTTTGAAAATAAAAGTTATTTAAAAGATAGTGTGAAATATTTTGGAGATAATTTTGAAGTAAATTCAAGATAGGTAGTGTATCAAATCTGTTGTTATTGCACAATGGGTACTGTTTCAGAAGTGTTAGTGCAACGCATTAATTACAAATAAATTCACAATAATATAAAAGGCAAACATTTGTTTGCCTTTTGTTATTTTATAAGTTTTAGTAAATCCTTTATTTCTTTATCGGAGATAGAATTTTGCTCGCTTTTATCGTAAAGAGAAAGTAGATAAATCTTTAATAAAAACAAAAACCTCTTTTCAAATTAATGAAAGGAGGTTTTTTGTTGTGGTCCCTACTGGGTTCGAACCAGTGACCCCCTGCTTGTAAGGCAGGTGCTCTGAACCAGCTGAGCTAAGGGACCTATTTAAGATTTTTTTCGAATAGACTTCTTATTGTCTAATTGTGGTCCCTACTGGGTTCGAACCAGTGACCCCCTGCTTGTAAGGCAGGTGCTC
>NZ_JAVXKG010000003.1:20359-51548 GCF_036647415.1 Algoriella sp. | reverse complement strand
TGAACCAGCTGAGCTAAGGGACCTTCGTAATTGGATTGCAAATATAGGGCTGTTTTTGAATATACCAAATAGTTGAAACGAAAAAAAACAAATTAAAAGCAATGATTTTAGTTAACTATTTTTATTTCAAATAAATAATTTAAGAAATTTAAAAAGAAATTTTCGTCTTTTTTTTCTTCTCCTCAATTTTAACTCCTTTAAACAGATAAATTATTCCGATAAATGAGATAGAAATCGTAATAATAGAGAAAATAAATGCAGCACTTGTTGCCAAAGTTTCATCAAAATTGAAACGATGCGCCGCATACATAAAAACAGCTTCTCTAATTCCGAAACCACTAAATGAAATAATTGATAATATCCCAGAAACTAGAAAAATTAATAAATAAATACTGAAATTATCTGGATGAATATTCAATCCTTCCAAAACAAAATACAACATACCAACTTGTATCAATTGCAAGACAATCGAATAAATCATAGAATTGTAAAAAGTTTTTTTATGGACAGGGAAAAATTTCCCTAAAATAAATGGAACAGCTACAAAACCAATTAAAGAAATACTCAATGAACCATATTGTAAAATTGGATAATCAGTTAAATTAGATAGAAAAATTAAAAATAGAATTATTAATATCATAGATAATAACCCTATTATTTTATCTAAAAAAACAGCTTGTGAAATTTCTTTCAGACTAATTTTATAATTTTTATTTAATACATAAACCTTATACGCATCTCCGCCAATACCGCCCGGAACAAAAGTATTGTAAAACATTCCTAAGAAATATAGACGCGCATTCGATTTATAAGACAAATCGAGATTAATATCTTTAAAATAATAATCTAAACGAAAAACAGAAAGCGCTTGCGAAATCACATAAAGCATAACAGCAATTATAATATACGCCCAATTTGCATTTTTGTAATGACTGAAAATATCGAAGATATGTAGTTTTACAAAAAAGATATAATAGATTAAAGCAATACTTATCGTAAGCTTAATTCCAGTAATAATGTATTTCTTAGTTTTCGGATTCAATTGAATTCTTTTGAAAATTAACGCACAAATTTAGATAATCTTCTATTAATCTTTGAAAAAAATATTTATAAACAAAATATTCTCTGATATTTCTTAATTTTGCTCACAAATTATCTCATTAATGCAATCAAAAGTTATTGTAATCACAGGTTCATCTTCGGGAGTAGGATTGACTTTGGCCAATTATTTTCACGATAAAGGACATACAGTTTACGGTTTGTCAAGAACGGCTAAAGGTCAAGAAAAGTTTAAACATATTGCAACCGATGTTTCGGATAAAGAAAATGTACAACGAACTTTTCAGCAAATTTTTTCTGAAACGAATAACCATATTGATGTATTGATAAACAATGCAGGAATTGGAATGTTGGGCGCAGTGGAAGATGCTTCTAAAACTGATATTGAGAAATTGTTGGATGTTAATGTTTACGGAACAATTTATACAATGCAAGAGGTTTTGCCAAAAATGCGTACGCAAAAAAATGGTTATATTCTGAATGTTTCGTCTATTGCAAGTAACAACGGATTGCCATTTCGTGGCTATTATTCGGCTTCTAAAGCGATGATTGATCGTTTGATAGAATCAGTTCGTTTAGAAAATCGTCACACAGGAATAGAGATTTCTACACTAAATTTTGGAGATATAAAAACTAATATTGCAGAAGGTCGTGTAAAAACATTTGTATCAAAATTTTATCAGAAAAAGTATGATGCAATGATTGCTGATATAGACCACGAAGTTGAGCAAGGTACACCAACAGAAGATTTGATTCCGATAATTGAAGGTATTTTAGAGCAAAAAGGATTAAAACCACATTATTATATTGGTAAATCGATGCAAAAATTTTCGGTAACATTGAAAAATATTTTACCACAGAAAATGTTCGAAAATATTATCGCAAAATATTCAAAATTAGATTAATAATGGAAGAAATTATTTGGCATTATAAATCATTTGAAGAATTAACTTCGAAAGAGCTATATAAAATAATTCAGTTACGAAATGAAGTTTTTGTGATAGAACAAGACTGTATTTATCAAGATTGTGATGACAAAGATTTGGTTTGTGGACATCTTTGGGCGACGATAAATGATGAAGTTGCTGCATATTCTCGAATCGTTCCGAAAGGAATTTCGTACGAAAATGAACCTTCAATTGGTCGAGTAATTTCTAATCAAAAATTTAGAAAATTCGGATTAGGAAAACAATTAATGAAGAATTCTATTCAAGTCATCGAAAATAGATTTTTAACATCGTCAATTCGTATTTCTGCACAATCTTATTTGAAACAATTTTATTCATCTTTTGGATTTGAACAAGTTTCTGAAGAATATTTAGAAGACGATATTCCACATATCGAAATGTTGAGAAAATGAAATTTCTAAAATATTTCTTCATAACCTTATTTTCTTCATTTTTCGCCTTGGTTTTGGTTGATATTTATTATTCTAATCAACTGAAAAATATGGCGCTTTTTAGTGGAGAAGTGCAAGAATGGAATCAAATAAAAGAAGGAAAAACAAAAGCTGAATTGGCAGTTTTTGGTTCGTCGAGAGCTTTTATTCAAATTAATCCGAAGATTTTAGAGAAAGAAACAAAACTGAATTCCTACAATTTTGGATTGAATGGAAGTAAATTCAAAATGCAATTTTATCGTTTCAATATCTATTTAAAACACAATCCGAAACCGAAAATTGTAGTTTGGAATTTGGATACATTTTCATTTTCGCATATAGAAGAAGTTTTTCAACCCAATCAATATGTTCCATTTATGTTATGGAATCGTGATTTGTACAAGGCTTTGGACGAATATAAATCGACAAATGTGTGGGATTTTATTTTGCCATTATACCGTTATCGAGATCAAGTTTATTGGAAAGATCAAATTTCGCGTTCTAAGAAAGAGAAATTGGGAAAAGATGGACTTTTTCGTAAAGAAGGCTTTATGTCTTATGACCGCAAATGGGACGTGAATTGGACGAAGATGAAAAAGAAAAATTCTGATTTTGATTTTAATGATTATCCATTATTGGAAGAATTGATAAAACGTTGCGAAAAAGAAAATATAAAGCTTGTATTTACTATTGCACCAGAGTTTTATAAAGGTCAAGATTATATGTTGAATCGAGATGAAGTGATTAATCGTTACAAAACAACATTGCAAAAATACAATTTACCTTTGTTAGATTATTCTGAAGATACAATAAGTTATCAGCAGAAATATTTTTACAACACGACGCACATGAATAACAAAGGTGCTGATGTTTTTACAAAAGAACTTTCGCAGGATTTACAAGAATATATAAAATAGAAAAATACACTTAATACGATAGTTTTTTAGAATACTGAAATAACATAATAGTATGATTTATGTTTGATTTGTTTATATTTAGTCTAAATAAGTTGCATATTCTTTAGAACCATTCTATATTTGCAGTCTCAAAAAATTAGAGTGCATGTTTCGTTATTTTATTGAAAAAATAGTCTTGATTGTTATTATAAGTGGTTTTACGATGAGTGTTAATGCTCAAGATGTTAATCCTCAACTAACAATACACGTTATAGATAACGACAGTATCTCTTTGCAACAAGTGAAAATATCACTGAACAATGATAAAATAATTACGACAGATGAAAATGGTTTTGCCAAGATAAATCTACCAATCGGTAATTATACCTTACAATTTTCACACTCATCTTATGAAACGCAACAACTAAATGTTGAACTTTTTGCAGATAAAACGATTACTCCTACACTTATTTCTAACAATATAGCTTTACAAGAAGTTGTTTTTACTGCGAAAGAAGATAAAGGTTTAACATCAAAATCTGTAATTGATAGAAAAGCGATGGAACATCTACAACCGTCAAGTTTTACAGATTTGATGGAGCTTTTACCTGGTGGTTTGGCAAAATTACCCAATTTAACACAGACAAATGTTGCTTTAATTAGAGAGAATTCAGGAAGACCAACAGAAGGTGGTTATAATACATCATCATTAGGAATACAATTTATGGTTGATGATAATATTATCAATTCTAATTCGGATATGCAACGTTCTCTTAATCAAAGTTCAATGTTGTATGCACCAAGAGATCGAAATACAATTTCTACCGGTATTGATATGCGAAGTATATCGACAAATGATATAGAAAAAGTTGAGATAATAAGAGGGATTCCTTCTGCGGCTTACGGTGATTTGACTTCTGGATTGATAAAAATAGAACGAAAAATTGGCGTAACACCTTTGCAAGCACGTGTAAAAGTAGATGGTTATAGCAAGCAATATTATATAGGAAAAGGATTTAGTCTAAAAGATAATTGGAAATTGAATGCTTCTGTAGATTTTTTAGATGCTAAGAACGATCCAAGTGATGATCAACAAAATTATCAACGAATTACGGCTTCTTTACGATCAGAATTAAAACTGAAATTATGGAGTAATTCCTTAAAATGGCGAACGAATTTAGATTTTTCAGGAACATTAGATAATGTTAGTTTAGATCCAGATAATTCGTATGCACCAACAGATACCTACAAGTCGTATACAAGAAAACTTACGGTAGCTAACAATTTTACATACGAATTACCAAAACAATCATTTCTTAATTTAATAACTCTTAATACGTCAATCAGACAAGGTTTTGATCGTATCAAACAAAGGCAATTTGTTCAATATTCTGGGCCAAGAGCTTTGCCATTGTCAACAGAAGCAGGTGAAAGTGTAGGTATTTTTGCAGCAACAAGTTTTGTGTCAGAATATATGACAGATGGTAAGCCATTAGATATTAATGCGCAATTACAAGCAACTGGTAAAAGAAGTTTTTTAGGGTTTACAAATTCGTATGAGCTAGGATTAGATTGGCGTTACAGTAAAAATAATGGTAAAGGAGATGTATATGATGTTACTCAACCACCAGTAGCCAGTATGTCAACACGACCAAGAGCATTTAGTGATATTCCTGCAACACAAAATATAGCGGCTTTTATTGGCGATAGACTTGATTATAAATTAAACAAACACACTTTTACATTATACGGAGGTTTACGTTTAAGCAAATTGCTAGGTGTGGATAAATCATACACAATAAGCGATAAGGTTTTTGCAGAACCACGTGTTAACTTTCAGTACGGTTTACCACAATTTATGATAGCGGGTAAACCATTAGATATTGATGTTACATTGGGATATGGAATGTTTTATAAACAACCAACAACTTATTATTTATATCCAAATAAGCAATTTACAGATTATGTACAGTTAAATTATTATAATAATGATGAACGTTATCGCTATATAAGTTATATGACATACGTACAGCCATTAGAAAATAAAAATATAACTGCAGCAAAAAATATTAAGAAAGAAATTAGAGTAGATTTTGCGTACAACAATCATAACTTTTCTGTTACTTATTACAAAGAAAGAATGAAGAATGGCTTCCGACCATATTCTAATTTCACAGTTAATTCATATAAAAAATATGATGCAACAAAAGTTGATATTAATAACTGGACAACTAACGGACCAGATTTAACAAATGTGCCATATACAATCGTAAGAGAACATAATGCTTTTACAACCATAGAAAACGGAAGTGTAACAGATAAAGAAGGAATAGAATTTCAGTACAGTACACCACGTTTTAAGGGAATTAATACACGTTTTACATTAAGTGGAGCTTGGTTTAAAACTAAATATTACAATGATATTCCAGTTTATGAAAGACCAACAGTTTCAATAGGAGGAACTCCTGGTTCTTTTCCTTACATCGGAGTTTATGAAAATGATGACGCTTATACGAACTCAAATCTAAATTATAATTTGATGATGGATACTTATGTCCCAAGTTTAGATTTAACATTTTCGGCATCTATACAAGGTTCTGTTTTTACAAATAAAATGCGCGAAAAAATTATTGCATTTCCTACATCTTATATCGATTTAGATGGTCAGATAAAACCATATACAGAAGCAGACAAAGCAGATATATACAAACAACATTTAGAACGAAATAAAGCAACTTCAGAGCCTTCATCTCGTAAAGAAAGTTATACGGTAAATGTAAATTTTAAAATAACAAAAAGTATTTACAAAGCATTGCGTGCGTCTATGTTTGTAAATCAATTGTATAGTTATGACAATCCATATTTTTTCAACAATGTAAGGATTACCGGATCAAGACGTATCCCTTATTTTGGAGTAGAAATGAATTATAATTTTTAACACAACAATAAAAAAAATATTTATGAAAAAGAGATTTTTATTATTAAGTTTTTTAGCTGTATCAGCTTCTTATACTTTTGTATCATGTTCTAATGATGACGATTTCGGAACAGAGGTTGTTCAGAATAGCACATTAACTTTATCTTTCAAAGGAGATAATATTACGACATATAAATCATTAGAGATTGAAGTAAAAGAATTAAATACGGGTGCAACAACAACTAAAACTATAGACGGGCTTAATGCTTATACATTAGATTTGCCAAAAGGATCTTACAAAGTTTCTGTAAACGGAACGGTTGTAACATCAGCAAATGAAGAAGTAAAAGTAGGAGGGTCTGCAGCTATTGATGTTAAAAATACAGCAGAAAATCTAGCAATATCATTATTTATTAAACAATTTAGTAATGATTTTATCATAGAAGAAGCTTTTTATGCAGGTGTAAAAACTCCTGAAGGAAAAAACTATAATTCTAGCCGTTATTTTAAAATTACAAATAATACAGACAAAGTTTTGTATGCAGATAATTTAATTTTAGCACAATCAGAATTTTTAACACAAGACGATAAAAAACCAACACCATTCCATCCAAATACTGCGTTTGCTGTAAAAGGAGTAATGGTTATCCCAGGAACAGGAACAGATTATCCTGTACAACCAGGTGATTTTATTGTAATTGCTGATAATGCAGTAAACCATAATGCAGTGACAAGTACAGCTTTTGATTTGAGTAAAGCAAACTTTGAGTTTCCTTCGGAAAACCCAGCTTTAGGACAAGTAGATAATCCAAGTGTACCAAATGTAAAAGTGATTTATACACAAATGAATTTTAATATGTTTTTCTTACACAGCAGTGGAGTAGAATCTTATGTTATTGCTCGTTTTCCTGCAGGAGAAAGTGCAACAACTTTCTTGGAAAAATATAAATATAGTTACGAATATGTGAACTCTGCTGGAGGAGTAACAAAGAAAAATGCATACGAAATTCCAAATACATGGATTGTTGATGGTATGAACAATAGTGTACCAGATCGTTTTGCACAATTATTAACTTCAACATCTATTGATGCAGGTTGGACAGGAATTGGAGAATTCTGGAATGACGCAAGTCGTTTAGGAAAATCTGTTCGTAGAAATGTTTTAGGAAAAACAGAAACTGGGAAAAATATCTACAAAGACACCAACAATTCTACTGTTGATTTTATCAAAAACGCAGAACCAAGTCTTAAAAATGGTATCGTTCATTAATTAAAATAATTTATTTTGAAAACATTAAATATCTTTCGTTTTTTATTGATTTTATTGTGTACATACAATTTTGTAAGTGCACAAGATAGTCTATCACTTTATCAAAATTTGAAGAATCAATACGATTCTGAAAGAGATTTTAAACAATATATTTTCTATAATCCAGCAAACATGCTGGATTATAGTTCTTTTTCTTCATCAGAATTATTTATCGATTATTTTAACCAAAAAGATAAAGTATATCGTCAACAAAATGGTTCTGAAAAACAAGGATTTGGAGTAAAAACAAATTCATATCAAAAACTTAACACAAATAAAGCGCTTTGGGGAAGTGCGTCTTATCAAAATCTGAAAACAAAACATATAAAATTTAATGAGAATTTAGATTTTGATCGAGTTGCGCCATATTTTTCATCGGACTCGATTGGTGGTGATTTAGAGATTGAGAAGTATCAATTTTTAGGAGGTTATACGCAAAGATTTAATAAAATAACAATAGGTGCTGAGGCAAGTTACAATGCGCAACTTGGTTCAAGAGCTAAAGATCCTAGAATAAATAATATAACTTCAGAATTGAATTTGAAAATAGGTTTAAATTATGCTTTTTATAAGAAATTTGAACTTGGTATTTTTGCAGAAGGAGAACGCTATTTACAAAATAGTAGAATAAGATTTGCTAGTAAACTTGGTCAACCGCTTGTTTATCAAATGACAGGATTAGGATTTTATAACAATCTTTTTAGTGGAGGAACGTCTTCTATAACAACTATTCACGAAGAATTTGGTTACAAGGTTGGAGGACAAATAAATCATGACAAAGGAAAAGATTTTTATGTTATGGCTCAAATGGGGCAGTCAAGTATGTTAAAAAGTTATCAAGGAACAGGAAACACATATTATGATTTATCCGAATTAGATAATGATTATTTTGAAGTAGAAGCAGCAAAATTTTTCAATATTAATGCACAAAGAGTTGGTTTTAAAGTTAATTATTTGTCTAATCAAACAACAGGAAAAGAGTATGGTTACACAAATAATACGCAATTATTAGCACAAATTTATAAACGTTTATCATATAAAAAAGACGAAACAGTAACCAGTTTTTCATTGTTTTATTCATTAAATAAAGAAAAATTTAGTTTATCAGCAACACCATATTATCGTTTGCAAGAGATAAAAGAACAACGTTTATTTCCATACAGCGGACAAAAATTTGAATATTCTATTTTCGGATTATTAGTTGATTATAAACAAAAAATAAGTGACAATCAAGCCATAACTTTTCGTCCATTTTTTGATATAAAATCAGTTTCATCAGCGAAAAATGTATTGACAACAAACAATTTACCTACTATAACAAATTGGATTAATCAGGATTATAATTATTTAGCAAGCGATGTAAAAACGATTGGTGCAAGTTTGCGTTATGATGTTAAATTACAAAAAATACCAGCTATATTTGTAGAGGCTGGAATTAATCAAGCTAAAATTCAATCAAAAAATAATAATTTTTCTACTCTTATGGTAGGAATTACGTTTTAAAATAAAATGAAATTAAAGGTATTTATTACGTTCTTAATTATAAGTTCTTATTTCTTAGTAAGTTTTGCGCCCGCTGTAAAAAATGATCTTAATTATTTACAAGATCCAACAATACAAGATATTGTAGCGAGTTACAAAAAGAATATCAGTATTTGGCCAAAACCAGTTATTGATAAAGGAGTTGAGTGGGAAGAATTTAGTTCTATTCAAGCAGATAAAGATTATTTCAAAACACAAGATCAACCAATGGTAATTTTAGGAAAAATGTTATTTTTTGATCCAAAATTATCAGGTTCTAACCAAGTTTCATGTAGTTCTTGTCACGATCCGGAAATGGGTTGGACAGATCGCAGAAAAGTATCTTTAGGAAATAATCATTTAGAAGGAACAAGAAATACGCCATCATTATACAGTATTGCAGATCGCAAATCATTTTTTTGGGACGGACGCTCAGCTACGTTAGAAGATCAGGCAAATGGACCATTGTCTGCTTTTCATGAAATGAATACAGATATAAGTAAATTATCAGAAAAAATAAGTCAATACAAAGGCTATAAAAAATTATTTAAAGATGCTTTTAATGATGAAACTGTAACAAATAAACGTATCGTAGAAGCATTGGCAGTTTTTCAGAAAACGATAAAAAATCAACCAAGTCGCTTTGATCGTTTTATTGATGGAGATTATAAATCCTTAACAGATCAAGAAATTTACGGAATGCATATATTTCGTACCAAAGCACGCTGTATGAATTGTCACAATGGAAAAAATTTGACAGACGAATCTTTTCATAACATTGGTTTGACGTATTACAAACGAAAGTTTGAAGATTTGGGACGTTACGAAATCACAAAGAAAGCAGAAGATGTTGGGAAGTTTAAAACGCCACCTTTGCGCGATTTACTAAATACAAGACCTTGGATGCACAATGGTTTTTTTGATGATTTAGATGGATTGATAAATCTTTATAACAGTGGAATGCACATGATAGATCCGACACCAGAAAAAAAGGCTGCTGATCCGTTATATCCTTACACAGATCCGTTGTTGCAACCGCTAAATCTTACCAATGATGAAAAGACTGCATTAAGATCTTTTCTGGAGGCATTAAATGGTTCGAAATTTAAAATGGATAGACCAAAATTTCCGATAGAATAAAAAATAAATTATAAAAATAAATCCCTCATGTGAGGGATTTATTTTTTTGTCAAAACTTTAAACAGTTTCTGATATTTTATCTTTTTTCTGGGTCAAATAAACACCAGATAATATCATTGCGAATCCAAATAAATGTATCCATGTAATTTTTTCTCCAACCAAAAATCCCCAAAATACAGAAATAATAGGCATCAAATAAGTTACCATAGAAGCGAACATAGAACCTGTGGCTTGTATTAATCTGTAAAATAAAATCATGGCTAAAGCTGTTCCTAATAATCCCAAAATTGCAACATATCCTAAGCTGTGCAATTGTTGTGTTGTACCTTCAAATATTTCAAAAAATCCTGAAAATATTAAAATAACAATTGATGGTAAAAGCCATATTGTAAATAATGCTGATGATAATTGAAATGATGGAACATCGTTAAGATATTCTGTTAATATCAAACTATTCAGACCATAAAGTGCAGTTGCTAATATGATTAATGAACAATGAAATAAACTATTTTCGCCAGAAAAACCATCGCCACCAATTAATAAAACCGCTCCGAAAAATCCAATAACTGCTCCAATAATTTGATTTTTTGTTCCTTTTCTACTAAAAAATAATGCACCAAATAACAGTATGAATAGTGGAACCAACGAGTCTAAAATTCCAGCCATAGAGCTTGATACATGTGTTTGCGCTATCGGGAATAAAAACATTGGGATAAAATTTCCGCAAAATCCTGCTAATGCAACGTATTTTAATTTATTTTTCGGAATTTTAAATAAACTCGGTATTCCCCATATTGCTAAAACTCCACCTGCTATTGTTAGTCGTAATGCGCCAACTTGATAAGGTGAATAGGAAACAAGACCTTGTTTGATGAGGATGAAAGAACTTCCCCATGTAAGTGCTAAAACACCAAGTATTAACCAGTATTTTAATTCAATTTTCATTTTTTAAAAGTTTGCGCAAAGATGCAAAAGTTAAGTTTAATTAAAAATTATTTATTTACGACAAAAACAATTTAGTGTATGATCGTTAACCATTCCTGTCGCTTGCATGTGCGCATAAATTGTGGTAGAACCAAAGAATTTGAAACCTCGTTTCTTTAAATCTTTTGCAAGTTGATCAGAAATTTCTGTTGTCGCAGGAACTTCTTTTATAGAATTCCAATGATTGACAATTGGTTGATGATTAACGTATTTCCAAATAAAATCAGAGAACGAACCATATTCTTTTTGAATTTCGATAAATAATTTTGCATTATTTATTGCCGCATTTATTTTTCCACGATGACGAATTATTCCTGCATTTAGAACCAATTCTTCCACTTTTTCTTCATCAAAATTTGCCACTTTTTCTACGTCGAAATTTGCAAAAGCTTCTCTAAAGTTTTCTCTTTTTTTAAGAATTGTAAACCAACTCAATCCAGCTTGAAAAGATTCAAGAATCAAAAATTCGAATAAAATTTTATCATCTTTTACAGGTTTTCCCCATTCGTTATCGTGATAATCAATATAATCTTGGTCTTTGTTTACCCAAGCGCAACGTATTTTTTCCATGGTTTGTTATTCTAATTTTGTTAAATCATCAATACATTTTTCAAGTTCTTTTATCCAATCAGGATTTATGGTTTCTATATTTTTTGATTTATTGAGTTCTTGTTGTAAAATAGGAATGAAATCTTTGTTTTCAGTTTCTAAAATAGCTTCAAATAGCATTGATCCAAAATCATTTTCCGTCAATTCTTGATTAATAATTTCAAAAACTCGATCATCTTTTCTTTTAGCTAAACCAATTATAGCTTCCATTCTTGTCTCTTGATGTTTATCATTTATACGATTCCATAAGGCATCTCTAATATTTTTATTATCAAAATCAACTTGACCAATATAAAAAGTAGCCCAACTTCTAATATGATTTGCTTTGTCTTTAGAAAATTTAATTAATACATCAATAGTTTTTTCATTTTCAATAAATCCAAGAGCGTTTACAATTCCTTGTTTAACTAAATTACTATTTGAATTTTGAAAAGAACAGATTTTATTAATTTGTTTTTCATTTAACTCTTTGTCATTAAAGCTTATTCCTGAAAATATTGAGAATAGAATATTTATATCAGTTTCGGTATTTAATAATTCAAAATAAATTTTCAGCGTTTCTTTTCGGAAAGGTCTTTTGTCTTTTCCTAATTGAGCTAAAATATCAATTCCAATAATTTTCTTTTTTTGCTCGTTAGAATTAATAAGTTCTATACATTTTTCAAATAACTCTTTACTTGGTCTACTTCTTAATATTCGAATTGTTTCCCAGCGAGATTTATCAGTTTTGTAGTTTATTAATCGAGAAATTAGTTTTTCGTCACTCCAATTTAGCTTACTCATGATGATAAAGTTTCTAAAGCCTCTTCAACAGAATAGATTGGTAATTGACATGCATAATTTTCGCAAATATGAATGGCTGTTTTTCCTTCTTCCAAACGATTTTGAGTGATTTCTAATTGTTCATTTTCTGATGCAACAAAAATTGCATTCGGAATATAAAATTGTTGAATTTGTTTCGAAAATTCGTTTGCATTCTCTCCAACAATCACAAATTCTTTGTACGGATAAGTGAAATTAAGATATAAGTTGATCCAATTTGCAAATCCAGTCGGATAATCAAAAATCTTTTCTTGCACATTCGCTAACATTTGTTTGGCTTGTTCAATGTAATTTTCTTGGTTTAAAATTTTTCCAAGTTTGTACAAATTATTCGCCATTATAGAGTTTGAAGAAGAAATTACATTATCATAAATCTCAAATGTTTCATTTACCAAAGGCGTGTCATAATGCGATTTGTACGCAAACATTTTATTTTTGTAATTGTAAAACTGATCAAAAACTTGTTCCGTTATTTTTTGCGCTTCATCTAAATAATACATTTCCGAAGTCGTTTCAAATAATTTGATTAAAGCTTCTATCAATAATGCATAATCATCTAAAAAACCAGAAATTGTTGTTTGATTATCTTTATAATTTCGGTACAAAATTTTTCCATTCCATTGATTTTTTAGAATAAAATCGATTGCTTTTTGTGCTAAATCTAAATATTCAGGATTATTGAATGTAAGATAAGAATCGCATAAGCCTGTTATTGTTAAAGCATTCCAAGAAGTTAAAATTTTTTCGTCACGATGAGGTTTAATTCTTTTTTCACGGATTGGGTTTAATATTTTTTTCCATTCATTGACCTTTGTTTTAAGCTCAAGAATTGTACAATTATTTTTTTCTGCAAAATCTTCATCATCCGTTAAGCGCATCAAAATGTTATTTCCATGCTCCCATTCGCCAAATTCATCAACAGTATAATATTTCTGAAATAATGGATAATCATCTTTTAAAATCTCTTTCAATTCATCCGATTTCCAAACATAATATTTTCCTTCTTCTCCTTCAGAATCCGCATCAATTGCAGAATAAAAAACATTTTCTGGCGAAAGCATTTCATCTTTCAGCCAATTTATTGTTTCTTCAACAACTGTTTTATATTCATTTTCTCCAAAAATTTTATACGCATTAGAGTAAAGCGAAAGCAATTGTCCGTTGTCGTAGAGCATTTTTTCAAAATGTGGAACTTTCCAATACGGATCGACAGAATAACGTGAAAATCCACCTTTCAGTTGATCGTAAATTCCACCAAAAGCCATTCTGTCCAACGTAATTTTGGTCTGAATCAAACAGTTTTCATTTTTGGTTTGTGCGCCATAACGCAAAATAGTTTCCCAAGCATTTGGCAACATAAATTTTGGTGCGCGATTAAATCCTCCCCATTCATCATCAAATTGTTGTTGCCAAAATTCGAAAGTTTCATCGATTTTATTTTTAGAAAAATTGAAAGTTGATTTTAAATCAATTGTTTCCATTTTAGTCAATCCCTCGGCAATAGAATGTACATATTCTAAGGTTTTATCGTAATTATGATGATATAAAGAAGTGATATTTTCTAATAATTCTATCCATTGAATTTTCGGAAAATAAGTTCCGCCATAAAATGGTCGTCCATCTGGCAAAGCAAAAACATTGAGCGGCCAACCACCAGATTGATGAATAATTTGCGCAACATTCATATACAAAGCGTCTAAATCTGGACGTTCTTCACGGTCAATTTTAATGCAAACAAAGTTTTCATTCATCACATTTGCAACTTCAATATCTTCAAAAGATTGATGCTCCATCACATGACACCAATGACAGGCAGAATATCCAATAGAAATCAATAATGGTTTATTTTTTTCTTTCGCATAATTCAACACTTCATCGCTCCAACTTTGCCACCAAACCGGATTTTTTTCATGTTGTTTTAGATATGGACTTGTTGCTATATTTAGATTATTTTGGTTAAAATTCATGCTGATTGTTTAGAAATTTAAAGTTCGTACAATTTTTGTGGATGAAAAATTATATTTTCGGTAAAAATTAGAAAACATGAATTATTACGAACTATTTTCGATCGGATTATATATGGCTTTGATGATAGGAATTGGAATTTATTCGTTCCGAAAATCATCAAATAACTCTGAAGAATTTTTGATTGGAGGAAGAAAAATGGGTGCAGCTGTAACTGCATTATCGGCTGGAGCAGCGGATATGAGCGGATGGTTGTTGATGGGTGTTCCGGGAGCGATGTACTTTACAGGACTTTCCAGTGCTTGGATTGCGATAGGATTAACAACAGGATGTTTCTTAAATTATATTTTCGTCGCACCACGATTACGCGTATATACAGAAATTGCTCAAAACTCGATCACATTACCCGTTTATTTTGAGAATCGTTTCAAAGATAAATCACGATTGTTACGAATAACTTCATCTATTTTGATTTTAGTGTTTTTTACATTATATACTTCTGCGGGAATGGTTTCTGGTGGGAAATTATTTGAATCTGCTTTCGGAATGGATTATATGACAGGACTTTGGATGACAAGTTTAGTTGTTGTGTTATATACATTTTTAGGAGGATTTTTAGCCGTAAGTTTAACAGATTTTGTGCAAGGAACAATCATGGTTTTGGCTTTGGTTATTGTACCAATTGTCGTAATATCTGAGATTGGAGGAGTAGGAGAAACAGTTTCGTTAATCAATCAAAAAGGAGATAAATATTTAGATTTATTCAAAGGAACGACGACAATTAGTATACTTTCTTTATTGGCCTGGGGATTAGGATATTGCGGACAACCACATATTTTGGTACGTTTTATGGCAATTGATAAACCTTCGGATTTAGCAAAAGCACGAAATATTGGAATTACATGGATGATTTTTACCGTTGGTGGCGCACTTTTAGTAGGCTTGGTAGGAATTGCTTATATGTTGAAATTTGACCAAACAACAATGAATATTTTTGATAGTTCGAAAACAGAATCAGAAACAATTTTTATTTATTTTTCGCGTATATTATTTCATCCTTTGATTGGTGGATTCTTGTTATCTGCAATTTTAGCAGCAGTAATGAGTACAATTTCTTCTCAATTATTAGTTACTTCAAGTTCATTAACAGAAGATATTTACAAAGCATTTATCAAAAAAGATGCTTCTCCAAAACAATTGTTAACAGCAAGCCGATTATCAGTTTTGATTGTCGCAGTAATTGCCGTTTTATTATCCTTGACGCCAAAAGATTCTATTCTAAATTTGGTTGGTAACGCTTGGGCAGGATTTGGAGCCGCTTTTGGGCCGCTAATTGTTTTCTCATTATTCTGGAAAAAAACAACTTGGCAAGGCGCTTTATCTGGTATGTTAGTTGGTGGAGCTGTTGTTTTGGCTTGGGTTTACATCGCGCATCCATACAAAGATTGGTATGAAATGATACCAGGTTTTTTCTCTTCAGCAATCGTTATTTATGTTGTGTCACTTATTACTCAAAAACCAAATAAAGAGATTGACAAAGAATTTGATGAAGTTGTTTCGATTTTGAAGAAATAATTTATATAAGTTCTTCAAATAATTTGTTTTTAAAACATAACTATGGTAAAAAAGAGTATTCTTATTGTGTTTATTTTAAGTACATTTTTTAATTGTAAAGTTTCACATTTAGAAACTGATAACTCTATGACACTACAGTATTGTAAAGCTTATGATACTATTATGAGTATAATGGATCAGGACAAATATTTGAATGACGTTAAAATAAGAAATGGAGATGATTTCATTAAATATTACATTATGAAAGATATTTTTTTTCAAAATAGTAAAAATGAATTTAATTCAGGAAATATTTACAAAAAGAACGGATTGTTAGAATTGTCTAAAAAGTATTCTGATGGAAAACTAAATCAATATAAAAGTCCACCAATTTTACCAAAAGATTTAAAGAGATATAAAGGCCCTAATCTTTTTATATATTTTTCTAAAATAGAAAATGATACTTTGAAAGTTGATATATTTAACAATCCAGATTTTAAGTATTCGAAATCAAGCGTTAATAAATTTGTGATTGTGTTTGAAGGAGCTTCAATAATAAAAATAAATTATTGGCAAGATTATTATAATTAAATTGTGAAGGAAGATAATATTTAAAATATATTATTAATAACAAGAGTTCAATATGAATTAAAGACATAGAGAATGATATTAAAAAAATAAAATAATGAAGCTTTATTGTTACTTAATTTTCATTACTACATTATTAGTATGTTGCAAAAATGATAAAAAAATATATAAAAAAATAGAAACTAAAAACTTTTATTTAGAAGGATATACTTATTCTAATTATTCTGATAAAATATTTCCAAATCAACTTGTACTAATAGATAAAAATACGAAAGACACCGTTTATCAATGTAAAAGTTGTTTTAATGATTTTAATTTTATTTTAGAGGATACTTTATTTATTTATGGAGGTAAGACATCTGATAGTATTATAGATGGAAAAATCATATTAAAAAGAGTTTCGGTTCCTCAAAGTTTTAAAAATAACATTTCTTGGTAATTTTATAGTTTATTTCTTTTGTTTATAATTTTGAATATTAGAAATTTATTTTTTATAATAACACCAAAGGTAGACAAATGTCTACCTTTATTTATTACTGAAAAAGCTAAATTTATTCCTCAAAATTCAAAACTCAAAACCCACCAAATTGTTGATAAGTTTCACTTCTTTAGCATAGGGTAAAGAGGGAGATTTCTTTGTATATTTGTAAAGTTTGATTTTTAAAATCAATCAAAATTAAATCCAATTTAGACAAAAAAATGAGTGATATTATCCAATTACTACCTGATCACGTAGCCAATCAAATTGCCGCAGGAGAAGTGGTGCAGCGACCAGCTTCGGTGATAAAGGAGTTGATTGAAAATGCGGTGGATTCTGGTGCGACTTCTATTCAAATTATTGTAAAAGATGCAGGAAGAAGCTTGATTCAAGTGATTGATAATGGTTCTGGAATGAGTGTGACAGATGTCCGAATGGCTTTTGAGCGTCATGCAACGTCTAAAATCAGAACAACAGAAGATATTTACAATATACATACAAAAGGTTTTCGTGGAGAGGCATTGGCATCTATTGCAGCAGTGTCGCAAGTCGAAACGAAAACGAGAAAAATAGAAGATGAAATTGGTTCGCAATTGGTGATAGAAGGTGGAGAAGTTCGCAATCAAGATCCTATTGTAACAGCGGTTGGAACGTCGATTTCTGTTAAAAATCTTTTTTATAATGTACCAGCCAGACGAAATTTCTTGAAATCAAATCAAGTCGAATTTCGTCATATTCAAGATGAATTTCAGCGTGTAGCAATGGCGCACGAAAACATTAGTTTCTTTTTGCACCACAATGATTCAGAAATTTATCATCTAAAATCAGGAAATCTTAAACAACGTATTGCGCAAATTTTTGGTAAAAAACTAAGTTCTCAAATTATTTCTGTGGACGAGGATACCGAAATTGTAAAAATAAATGGATTTGTAGGAAAACCAGAAGCTGCAAAAAAATCGCGTGGCGAACAGTTCTTCTTTGTCAATCATCGTTACATCCGCAGTGGATATTTGCATAATGCGATTGCCGATGCTTTTGATAGTTTGTTGCCTGCGGGTTATAGTCCTGTTTATTTTTTGTATTTAGAAATAGATCCTGCCAAAATAGATATTAATATTCATCCAACAAAAACAGAGATTAAGTTTGAGGACGAAGCATTAATTTTTACCATTCTTAGAGCGGCTGTAAAACATGCTTTGGGACAATTTAATGTAATTCCTTCGTTAGATTTTGAACAAGATCCTAACTGGGCTTTTATACCATCTGCAAGTGATGAGAAAGAAATTAAAATGCCCGAAATTACGGTAGATTCAAGTTTTAATCCTTTTGAACATCATCAATCAAGAGCGCCAAAACCATCTGATATAAAGGCGAATTTTGATTTTTATAATGATGCAGTAGAGTTAGAAATAGAAAATAATCATGCGCATCAATTGTTTGAATCAGAAGAAAATCAGAACGAAGTTTTCGAGGTTATTCAATGGTTAAATCAATATTTGGTTGTAGAATATCGTGGCGAATTGTTGATTATAGATCAGCACAGAGCGCATCAAAAAATATTATTTGAGAAATTTGTACGTTCTAATAACGGAAGTGCGTTGGTGCAACAAATGCTTTTCCCGATAGAGTTAGAACTTTCGCCTAATGATCGTCAGAAATTAATTAATGTTGAACATCAATTATTAAGTTTTGGTTTTGATATTTCGTTAGACGAAGAGGTTGTACAGATAAATGCAATTCCTGTCGATGTGCAACAAGAGGATGTTGTGTCGGTTTTTATGGATTTCATTGAAGAGTTAGATTACCAAGAAGCAATAGAATTAGAGAATACTTTTGCTAAGATTTTAGCAAAAAATGCTGCCGTAAAAAAAGGTGTTGCATTAAAATCTGAACAAATGCAAACTTTGGTCGAAGAATTGCTAAGACTACCAAATCCGAATTATACACCGTACGGAAGACCTATTTTTGTACAGCTGAACACGTCGGATATCAAAAAAACATTACAATAATATGGGACAAAATATACAGCCAATTACAAAGAATTTAATTATTATCAATGTTTTATTCTTTCTTGCGACATTTGTTTTTAGAACTAAAGGAGTTGATTTGAGTGTTATTTTGGGTGCTTTTTATCCAGAATCTCCAAATTTTAAACCTTGGCAAGTTTTAACGTACATGTTTATGCATGCCGATTTTACACATATTTTGTTTAATATGTTTTCATTGTGGATGTTTGGTTCTGTAGTTGAGCAAACTTTTGGACCAAAGAAGTTTTTGATTTTATATTTTTTAGCAGGTTTCGGAGGATTTATCTTATTTAATTTTGTGAATTATTTTCAGATTCAGGATTTAAAAGAAACAGTTCAATCACAAGGGATAGGACTTGAACAAATTTATGAAGGAGCTAAACTAAGTTTACAGAGAAGTTATCATACAAATGCTGTCATAGAAAGTAGTCAAGATGCAACAGCTCTTCTAAAAGATTATATTACCCCAATGGTTGGTGCTTCTGGTGCAATTTATGGCTTATTACTGGCTTTTGCGGTGCTTTATCCAAACGAAAAATTAATGTTAATCTTTTTACCAGTTCCTATAAAAGCAAAATATTTTATTCCAATTATGGTTTTGATTGAGTTTTATATGGGCTACAAAAATGTCGGAAATATAGCACATTTTGGACATTTAGGTGGCGGATTGATTGGTTTCTTGTTAGCAAGAAGTTGGAAAAAGAATTTATATAGATGGAATTAAGAAATGACAAATAACATTTTAGACGAACTTAAATTAAAATATTCTTCAGGAAATAGTGCAACAAGGCTTATTTACATTAATGTAGTAATCTTTTTTACCTTATTGATTTTAGATTTTATCGTACAAAAAACAGGAAATTCTGTTCTTACAACAACAGATTTATTTGGATTAACTTCTGCCGAAAATTTAATGACCAGACCTTGGCAAGTACTGACGTATTCTTGGTTGCACGGCAATTTAATTCATTTAATCATGAATATGATTTTGTTATACTTTGTTGGACAACTATTTTTACAACAATTTCGTAATCAAAATCTCTATACATTTTACATTTTTGGAGGAATTTTTGGAGGAATTTTTTTCATACTTTTTCAGAATGTTTTTAATTATTCGCATTTATTAGTCGGAGCGTCGGCTTCTGTTTATGCACTTTTCTTTGCGATGATTTCCTATAATCCAAAAATGCCAGTGAGGTTGATATTAATACCAACTTCATTTCCGCTTTTATATGTTGGTTATGTGTTTATTGCGTTCGACGTTTATAATATTATTACAGATCAAAATGCAGGCGGAAGTATTTCACATTTGGGTGGTGCAATTTTTGGCTATCTTTATATGAAACAATTTGAGCGAGGAAACGATTTTTTAGGTAAATTTATATTTCAAATAGGCAATATTTTTCAGAAAAAAGAGAAATCGACTTTCAAGACCTATAAAAATACATCGGCACAACAAAATGTGCCAAAAGATGATTACGATTTTAATCATCAGAAAGTTGAGAAACAAAAGAAAATAGATACTATTTTAGACAAAATTTCGCGCGCAGGCTACGAAAGTCTATCAAAAGAGGAAAAAGATTTCCTTTTCAAAGAAGGAAGATAATAGAAATGAGTGTATTCGGTAAGTTTAAACTAAATTATTTTAATCGTTTAGTACTAATAATCAACATTGTGATATTATTAGTAGCTTATTGTGTATACCTTAATAAAATCTTTACACCAACAGAAATTCCATACCTTAATTTCTTATCAATAGGCTTTCCAGTTATATTTGTAATAGTATTATTGTTTTTGATGTATTGGTTGTTTTTTAGTTGGCGACACTTTCTTACATTTTTTATATTATCACTTGGTTTAGTTTATCCAATTTATCTTTCATATCCACTCATTCAATTCAATAAAACAGATAATTCAACGTCAGATTTATCGGTTTTGTCGTACAATGTACATGGTTTTAAAGAAGAAGGAACTAAAGAGTTGTTGATAGAAAATAAAGCCGATATTATGCTTTTACAAGAAGCGTATGAAGGACAACAAAAAAGATTAAAAAATAAAGAATTCAATCATTATTATTCAGAATTTTATGGATTATTGACTTTTTATAGTAAATATCCTATTATAGAAACAAATGAAATAAAAGTTAATGATCCAGATCTTAATGGTAAAGCGGCTTACGCAGATATTGACATAGGAAATGATACAATCCGTTTGATTAATATTTATTTAGAGCCAATGTATATTGACAAAGCGCTGGTAAAAGATATTATTCAGTCCGATAATACGCAAGAAGCAGAAGTTTCGAGCCGAAAAGTTGAGTTGAAATTGATAAAAGGAATGCAAAAACATGAAGAGCAGTTAAAAGCAATTATTCCATTTATCAGTAAATCTCGTCATCCCGTTATTGTTGGTACAGACCTTAATTCTACGCCACTTTCTTATGAATATGAGAAAATAAAAGAGTATTTATACGACTCTTATATAGAGGTTGGAAAAGGAAATGCAACAACTTTTCATGGATTTAAATTTCCAATTAGAATCGATTATTTATTTCATTCAAAGCATTTAAAACCTATAGAAGCAAAAGTTATTCGTAAAAAATTCTCCGATCATTATCCTGTGACGGTAAAATATAAGTTTACTGATTAATTTTTTGTTATATTTAAAATACTAATCCAATCAAAAATGAGCCAAAAAGAAAGTTTTATTCAAGAAATCCAAAGTCGTTATTCCTACAAAAATGATAAAATTGTTTTAGGAAAAGCGAAATTAGATGGCGAAATTGTAGAAGAAGCAGAAATTTCTGTCGCATTAAAAACAATGAACCGTCATGGTTTGATTGGTGGCGCAACAGGAACAGGAAAAACAAAATCTTTGCAAATTATCGCAGAACAACTTTCTCTAAAAGGCGTTCCAACATTATTGATGGATATAAAAGGTGATTTATCAGGAATTGGAGCTGCTGCAAATGCAGATGATAAAAATGCAACTGAAAGAATGCAAGCGCTTAATTTACCTTTTGATCCGCAAGCTTCTCCTGTAGAATTGTTGTCAATTTCTGACGAACCAGGTGCGCGTTTGAGAGCAACTGTGGAAGATTTTGGTCCAATTTTGTTCAGTAAAATATTAGAATTGAACGAAACGCAGGAAAGTATTATTTCAATCATTTTTAAATATTGTGAAGATAGAAATTTACCGTTGGTAGATTTAGAAGATATTCGCCGCGTATTGCAATATGTAACGGATTCTGTGGAAGGAAAAGAAGAATTAAACTCTAATTACGGAACAATTGCTCCAGCTTCTTTGGGTGCTATTTTACGTAAAATTGTAGGACTTGAGCAACAAGGCGCTTCTAAGTTTTTTGGAGAGCCAAGTTTTGATGTTCAAGACTTATTGAAAACCAGAGATGGAAAAGGAATTGTAAACATTATTCGTTTGGTTGATGTACAAAATCAACCCAATTTATTCTCTACTTTTATGTTGAGTTTATTGAATAAAATTTATTCTGAATTTCCTGAAGCTGGAGATTCGGACAAACCAAAATTGGTTATTTTTATAGATGAAGCACATTTGATTTTTAAGGAAGCAACAAAAGCTTTGTTGAATCAAATTGAAACAATGGTAAAATTAATCCGTTCAAAAGGTGTCGGTTTGTATTTTGTGACGCAAGTTCCTGGCGATGTTCCTGATGCGGTTTTGAGTCAATTAGGACTCAAAATTCAGCATGCACTTCGTGGATTTACGGCAAAAGATCGAAAAGAAATAACAAAAGCAATTGAGAATTATCCAACAACGACTTATTATAAAGCCGATGAGGTAATTACGCAATTAGGTATCGGAGAAGCATTTATTACAGCTTTGGACGAGAAAGGAATTCCAACTCCTTTGGCATACACATATATGCGTGCGCCAAATTCTAGAATGGATATTTTGTCTGATACTGAGATTAATAATATTGTCTCTAATTCTGCTTTGGTTGCTAAATATGACCAAATTATAGATAGACAATCTGCAAATGAGATTTTATCTCAACAATTAGAACAACAAAAAAATGTAGAGCAAACTACACCAAAAACAACTTCTACAAGAAGAGCAGCTCCTCAAGAAAAAGATTGGACAGATAATAAGATGGTTCGCGATGTAAGTCGTACAGCTACTCGAAAATTGATTGATTGGGGAATGAAAATGTTAACAAGTTTTTTAAAAGGAAAAAAATAGGCAAGTGTACGCGATTTTAGATATAGAAGCGACTGGCGGAAAATTGGGTGAAGAGTCAATTATAGAAATTGCTGTATATAAATACGATGGTAAAGATATTGTAGATCAATTTATTTCTTTGGTTAATCCAGAAAAGAAAATTGATTATTATGTACAAAAATTAACTCATATTACTGATAAAATGGTGTTAACAGCACCAAAATTTCACGAAATAGCAAAAAGAATAGTAGAAATTACAGACGATTGTATTTTGGTTGGACATAATGTAATGTTTGATTACCGTATGTTGAAACAAGAATTTGATCGATTAGGTTATAATTTTGAGAAAGAATGGATTGATACTTTTGAGTATAGTGAGAAATTAATTCCAGATTTACCATCATATTCTTTGGGTAAATTATGCGAATCTTTGGGAATTATAGTTACAGATAGACATCGTGCTTCGGGCGATGCGAGAGCAACGGTTTCTTTATTTAAACTATTATTGGATAAAGATTCACAAAAAATAATTACCAAAAAAACAGGGTTGCAACAACCAAAGAAAACACATTCTAAGTATCAAAAATTATTAGATAATTTACCAAATTCCGTAGGAATTTTTTATTTATACAATAGTCGTAAACAACTTATTTATATTAGTAGAAGCAATAATATTGCGCAGTCTATTAATCATATTTTTACTTCGAAAACATTAAAAGCAAATAAGATAAAACGTTATACTCGATCAATAAAATTTGAAGAAACGGGTAGTGGATTTTTAGCTGCAATAAAAGAAAATAATGAAATTATAAAAAATCAACCAATGTATAATAATAGGTTGGTTGAGAATAAAGTATATCCTTACGGATTATATTATTTAGAGTCTAAAAGAGGTTATTCGCGTTTAGAAATTGGTAAATTGAGAAAAGTTGAACCAATTCTGAAATTCAAATCGAAAGAGAGAGCGAAAGAAGTTTTAGAAAAAATTGTACACGATTATAAGCTTTGTCAACAAGTGAATGCGGGAATAAAGTCTGAGGAATCTTGTTTTCAATATAAAGTAAATGAGTGTAATGGAGCTTGTATAAAAGAGGAAGCGAAAGAGGTTTACAATCAACGAATCAAAGATTTTATAAAAACGACAGAATATCCAGCAGAAACTTTTTTAATTCTTGATAAAGGAAGAAGTGGTATCGAAAAGTCTTTTTATTTGATTGAAGAAAATAAATTTAGAGGATATGGCTATTTTGAATATCATCATCAAATTAAAACATTAGAGATGATTAAAAATACCTTAATTCCTATTGAAGAGACAGATGAGATAAAAAATATGTTGAGATACTTTTTGTATAAAACTTCATCTCATAAAAATCAAATAGTAATTTTGTAATTATAATTATAAAAAAAATACAAGCATAAAAAAAGTCGGTTAATTTAACCGACTTTTTTATGCTTATATGTATGACTATTTAATTTCTTTAAATACTACACGTCTATTTTCTAAGTTTTTCCAAGCTGGACAGTTTGTAACAGGGTTACATTCTTGCCATTTAAGATCAGATTTACCTTTACCAACAGAAGATAATTTAGTTGTGTCAACACCTTTGTTAGCTAAATAACGAACAACTGAAGCAGCACGTCTATTAGATAGTTTTTGGTTGTATTCTACACTACCTGCTGCATCTGTATGACCTTCTACAATAAATTTGAAATCAGGATTTGCTAATAATACTTCAGCAGCGTGGTTTAATTTCTCATAAGATTGCTCTCTAATACGATCAGAGTCATAATCAAATTCAATACCTTCTAAATATGCATTAATTTTTGTTGCAACATCATCACCAGAAATACGAACTAATTTCTCAGGACAACCATCATTTGTTGGAGGACCAGCAATAGTTGGACATTTATCTTCAGAGTCAGGAACACCATCACCATCAGAATCTAATGAACATCCAGAGCCATCTACACGAATCCCTTCTGGAGTATCAAGACATTTATCCCATTGGTCACAAACACCATCTTTGTCAGCATCAATACATTCAAAAGGAGTAGGAGGAGCAATTGCAATAGGTCTGTATAATGGAGATACCCATTGTAATGCATCTTTATGTTTTCCTATTTTGTAATGAATACCTATAGAAAATGTAATCATATTATCATCACGTCCTTCTTCAGTATCAGCAGCAGTTATACCACCAGAATTATGGTATGGCATAGGTTTCCCAGATCCGTCAAATTCTTCATCACCAGACATATAATACATGCTTTTTAATTCTAAATCAAATTTATCATTTAATTTATAACGTAAACCTGCACCTACTTGTGAATAAAAAGATTTATCAGAAATATCTTGATCTGTAATTAAAGTAAAGTTAGGATCACCTTGTGGAGCGTAATTATTTCTATAGGCTTTATATCCATGTATACCAATACCCGCATATAAATGCATCGCCCATTTGAATTCAGTTTTATTATCAATTCTTCTTAAAAGATTTGAAGCATTTAAATCTGCTAGAACACCAATCGCTTGGTATTTTGTCTTACCATACGCATTTCCAGAATATCCACTTAAAGCTGAGTCATCAATATTACCTTTTTGTCTTGTTTTTCCAAATTCATATTGTAAACTAAGACCAAAAGCATGTGTTATTTGCTTATTAACTTGAAATTGGAAATCATATCCTGGAGTGAAATATTTTCCCATCCATGATACTAAATCTGAGTTTTGTAGAGCATTAACACCTGCAAATGCAGAAACAGACCAATCGTTAAACTCTTTTTTACTGTTATTAAAAGGTTTTTCATCATACGAACTTTGGGCAGACACAGTAGTGAGTGACCCAAAAATTAATAAATATAAAAGTTTTTTCATAGGTTAAAATTATTTTTATACAAATATATAGGCATAATTAAATATTGTACAAAACTAACAAATTAATAATTAATATTTTAATAAAAACATAAACTTTTGACAAAGCTTCGTGAGTAATTTTGAGGATGTGGTATTTTTAAACGTTTAGAATCAATTACGATATGATTGAAATACAAAATATCAATGTCTATAAGACGATCGACATAAATTTCATTTTCTAATGGTTGAAAATACATTCTTCCCATTTTTATTTCAATATTTTTCACTTTTTTAAGGACTTCAAAAGGAGAAAGTTGAGAAATTATTTCAATTTTTTGATTTAAAAATAAATTTTCAGTAGTAAATCCTTCGGCTTTGTTTTCCAGTTGATTAGACTCTCTTGTTATCTCGCCGATTTCATTTTTAATATGATTTTTGGCACTTTCTAAATTGTTAAATTTATTTCCTAGGTTTGTACCTAGTAACAAAATGATAGTATTTGTCGACATATCAGGCAAAAGTAATAATATTTTAGAAATGAAGAACTTTTTAGGGAGAGTATTCTCTACAATTATAGGAAACCTATTAACGATAGGTATATTTATTGGAATGATCATCGTTCTAATATTTGTTTCAGCGCTTTCTTCACCCTCAAAGAGTGTTAAAAGTGGATCTGTTTTAGAGATTTCGTTAGAAAATCCAATCATGGAAAGTGAAATGGATCGTTCAGTATCATTATTTGATATGTCAGAGGAACCAGAAATATATCTTCAAGATATTATTCATTCAATAGAAGAAGCTAAAAATGATGATAATATTAAGGGAATTAGTTTAAAATTGGATAAACTATCTGGAGGTGTTACGCAAGCAGCGGATATAAGAAATGCATTGCTTGAGTTTAAAAAATCTGGCAAATTTATATATGCCTATTCAAATACAGGTACTCAATTGTCTTATTATTTAAACACGGTTGCCGATCAGATTTATCAAAATCCATTGGGAGGTACATTATTACAAGGTTTAAGTTCGGATGTGATGTTTTTCAAAAATGCGGGAGATAAATACGGTGTAGATTTTCAGGTAATTCGTCACGGACAGTTTAAAAGTGCGGTAGAACCTTATTTTAGAACTAACTTGTCTGAAGAAAATCGTGTACAGATTTCAGAATTATTAGGCGATGTTTGGGGTGATATTGCCGGTACAATTTCAAAATCAAGAAAAATAGCTCCAGAACAATTTAGTTTAATTACAGATAGTTTATATTCTTATATTCCAGAAGTTGGAAAAGAGTATAAAATATATGATGTTGTGGCGCAGGAAAATGAATATCAACAAATGTTATTCAAAAAATTAGGACTAACAGCAGATAAATCAAAAACAGATTTTGAAGTTTTAGATAAACACACAATTAAAATTGAAGATTATTATAGCACATTATCAGAAAAATCGGAAAAAGATGAAATTGCAATTTTATACGCTTCAGGAACAATTACAGATGGAGATGGTTTTGATGGAATACAGTCAAAAACTTATGTAGAAGCAATTCGTAAAATAGGAGAGAATGATAATGTAAAAGCTTTAGTGTTACGTGTAAATTCTCCTGGAGGTAGTGCAAATGCTTCGGATGAGATTTTGTTTGAGCTTGCTCAACTTAAAACAAAGATGCCAATTGTTGTTTCTTTTGGAGATGTTGCCGCTTCTGGTGGTTATTACATTGCACAAGTGTCAGATAAAATTTATGCTCAGCCTAACACGGTAACAGGTTCTATTGGTGTTTTTGGAATGATACCAAACGCAAAAAAATTATTTAATAACCTCGGATTAGATTTTGATGGTGTTAAAACAAATGCCAATGCTGATCAGTTAAAATCATTAACAACTCCTTTATCTGCGACAGCGCATGGAACTATGCAAAAATCGGTGGTGATGATTTATAATCGTTTTGTAAATCATGTTGCAAAAAACAGAAAATTAAGCTTTGATCAAGTAGATAAAATAGGAGAAGGACGTGTTTGGTCTGGAACTAAAGCAAAACAAATCGGGTTGATTGATGATTTTGGAAGTTTAGATGTAGCCATAAAAGAAGCAGCACGTTTAGCAAAAATTGAAAAATATTCGACAGAAAATTATCCAAAACGAAAAGATTCTTTTGAAGAAATGATGGATAAACTACAAGGTAAAAACGTAGAAATGAAATTAGCACAAGAATTAGGTTCCGATGGAGTTAAAATTTACAAAGAAATCAAACTTATAAATCAACAAAAAGGTGTGCAACTAAGAATGCCTTACGATATAGAAATTCAGTAAAAGTCATAAAAAAGGGTTAAAAAATATTTAACCCTTTTTTTTTGTTAAAAACTTACTACTTTAGTAAAAAATTTAGTTGATTAAAGTTAATTTACTTTTTATAATCATTTAAATTTATCTTACTTTTGTACATTCACTTTTTTAATAATACTGAGACATAATCAACGATGGGATTATTTGATTTTTTCACGCAAGAAATTGCGATTGACTTAGGGACTGCGAATACCTTAATTATACACAATAATAAGGTAGTTGTAGATAGTCCATCAATCGTCGCTATACATAGAAGAACAAATAAAGTTATTGCTGTTGGAGAACAAGCAAAACACATGCAAGGTAAAACGCATGACGATATAAAAACAATACGACCATTGAAAGATGGAGTAATTGCAGATTTTGAAGCTTCAGAATTCATGTTAACTGAATTCATTAAGATGATTCCTGGAATTCAAGGAAAATTATTTTCACCATCATTACGTATGGTTATTTGTATCCCATCAGGAATTACAGAGGTAGAAAAGCGTGCGGTAAAAGATTCTTGTGCTCGTGTAAATGCCAAAGATGTTCGTTTAATTTACGAACCAATGGCAGCTGCAATAGGAGTAGGGATTGATATTACACAACCTAAAGGTAACATGATTATCGATATAGGTGGAGGAACAACAGAAATTGCAGTTGTTGCTTTAGGAGGTATTGTTTGTGATAAATCTGTAAAAATTGCAGGAGATGTATTTACAAATGATATTGCATATTACTTAAGAACACATCACAATTTATATATCGGAGAACGCACTGCAGAGCGTGTTAAAATAGAAGTTGGAGCAGCTGTAGAAGAATTAGAGCACGCGCCAGAAGATATGCCAGTACAAGGTCGTGATTTGATTACAGGAAAACCAAAAGAAATTACTGTAAACTACCGCGAAATTGCACGTGCATTAGACAAATCTATTTTACGAATAGAAGATGGTGTAATGGAGACTTTATCTCAAACTCCACCAGAATTAGCTGCTGATATTTACAATACAGGTATTTATATGGCAGGTGGTGGTGCTATGTTGAGAGGTTTAGATCAACGTATATCTAAAAAAACAGGTTTACCAGTTTTCTTGGCTGATGATCCTTTAAGAGCTGTTGTTCGTGGAACAGGTATTGCACTTAAAAATATTGATAAATTTACTTTCTTAATGAAATAGAACGATAAAGAGCAATGCAATATATTCTGAATGCGATTAGAAGAAATGGAATGCTATTAATTTTTGTCTTTTTAGAGTTAATTGCATTGTTTCTTGTTTTTAAGAAAAATATTTATCACGAAACTATTCTTGCCTCTGTAAGCACATCGTTTACAGGTTATGTAGATGATAAAATAGCAAAGGTTACAAATTTTGTTAATCTACCTCAAACTAATAGTGAGTTGCTTGATGAGAATGCTTTTTTGCGTGAGCAATTATTGCATTTAGGTATCAAGGATGCTAAAACAAAGAAATTTGTAAAAACAGATTCTTTGGGTTATCATCAAACTTATTCATTTATTCCTGCGGAAATTATTAATAATTCAATCATCAAAACACAAAACCTTTTAACAATAGATAAAGGGACAAATCATGGTGTAGAAAAAGGTGATGGTATTATTACCAATAACGGTGTAATCGGAATTATAACATATTCTGATAAAAACTATTCTCGTGCAATTTCGTTATTAAATAAAGATATTAATATCAATGCGCGTATCAAAGGAAATCAATATTTCGGAACAATAAGATGGGACGGAAAAGATCCTCGCTATGTACAACTGTACGAAATACCAAAATATATTCCAGTAAAAAAAGGAGATATTATAGAAACAGATGGTAAATCACCTGTTTTTCCAGAAGGTTTAATCATCGGACAAGTAGTAAGTAAAGGTGTTGATGAGGTTTCAGGCGAATTAAAAATTCAAGTCAAACTAAAACAAGATTTTGGTAACTTGTCACAAGGTTATGTTGTTACAAATCTAAATAAAGTAGAAGTACAACGTGTAGAGAAATCGGATACAATAACAAATACACAGAATGTTCAATAAAGATTTTTTTATCAATTTAATCAAGATTATAATTTTAGCTTTGCTACAAGTTTTTGTATTCAATCACATTAACTTTTTAGGAAGCTATCAACCCTATATTTATATTATTTTTGTGTTGTTTTATCCACCATCACAAAATAAATATGCCTTATTAATCTTATCTTTTTTATTAGGATTAACAATTGATATTTTTGAGTATACAGGAGGAATACACACATTTGCATTGACATTTGTTGCTTATCTAAGAAATCCGATTATCAAACTATTAGCAGGAAAACAAGATTATGAAATGGAATTTTTCTCTTTCAGTTCTTTTAGTTTTGCACAATGGTTGTTCTACATGATTATTTTGATTTTAACCCATCACATTATTTTATTGTTGTTAGAAAACTTTAAATTAACTGGTATAGGACCATTATTAATCAAAGCACTTATTAGTGCAGGTATTACATTTGTATTTGTCTTTATTTATAAAATTTTATTTAAAAATAAAGTTGGAATATGAAAAAGCTAATGGTTGTT
>NZ_JAVXKG010000003.1:0-20349 GCF_036647415.1 Algoriella sp. | reverse complement strand
AATCCTATTTATAGTTTTTCTATTTATAGGACGTTTGGCATACTTACAATTATTCACAGATCGTTATACGCTAAACGCTTTTAATACATCTATTAAGCAAGAAATTGTTTACCCAAACCGTGGAGATATCTTAGATCGAAACGGAAAGTTATTAGTAAGTAACACCTATTCTTACGAATTAGATGTTATTCCAGGAAAAGTATTTGATAAAAAAACAAGAGAATTTATCAATGGTTTTGACCGTAATAAATTTTCTAAAATGATTGGTATTTCTGATTCACAATTTGATTCTATTATGAACAAGATTGTGAATGCAAAAGATTATAAAAAACTTTCACCATATCCATTTATAAAAAATATTTCACGAGAAAATTTTGCTCGTATGCAAGAGCAGTTGTATTTGTATCCTGCATTTAGTATTATAAAGCGTCCCGAAAGAAAATACATGGTAAATTCTGCTGGAAATATATTGGGCTATATAAACGAGGCAGGACCAGCTTATATAAAAACAGATTCTACTTATTATCAACCAGGAGATTTAGTAGGAATTGCGGGTGTGGAAAAATCATACGAAAAAGATTTACGCGGAATAAAAGGTGTGAAAAACTGGATTGTAGACCGCACAATGAATGTTGTTGGACCATATAAAAATGGTGAATACGATCGTCCCGTAAAAAGTGGAAAAACAGTTAATCTTACAATTGATTTTAGATTGCAAGAATTAGCAGAACAAATGCTCAAAAATAAAAGAGGTGCAATAGTTGCTTTAGATCCAAGTTCTGGTGAAATATTAGCTTTAGCTTCCGGACCAACAATTAATCCAAATGATTATTTAAATTCTAAATTAAGAAATGCATTAATCAACGATTCTATTTCAAAACCAACTTTTGATCGCGCCTTACAAGGAACTTATCCGCCAGGATCAACTTTCAAGATGGTTACAGCTTTGGCTGCTTTGCAAATGGGAACAATGACAGAGAAAACGACCTATGTTTGTAAACATGGTTTTCGTTACGGACGTATGCATATTGGTTGTCACTGTGGGCTATATTATGCGCCACAAGGTTTAGAACATGCAATAGGAAAATCATGTAATAATTTTTTCTCAGAAACATATCGTGATATTGTTCGCAAAGATCCTAATGATTATAGTGTTGGGATGAATCAATGGGCAGCAATTATGAATAGTTTCGGATTAGGAAAATTTATGGGAACAGATTTGCCTGTAGGAAGTAAAGGACTTATTCCGACAGCAGAATTTTATGATACTCGTTTCGGAGAGGGTGTTTGGAATCCGTATCGTATCATTTTTAATGGTATGGGACAAGGAGATATCAACACAACACCTTTGCAGATGGCTAATTTTGTTGCGGTTATTGCAAATAAAGGATATTTTTATACACCGCATATTGTTCGTCAAATTGATGGAAAATCAATTAAAGATTCAACTTATACCGTTAAAAAGAATACATTAGTCGATTCTAAACATTTTGATATTATTCATCGTGGAATGCGTAATGTATTTACAATGGGAACAGGACGTAGTTTTGAGACAAGTGCTTTTGTACAATTAGGTAAAACAGGAACTTCTCAGAATTCTCATGGTCAAGATCACTCATTATTTGTATTATTTGCACCAGCAGATAAACCAAAAATTGCGATTGCTGCAATTGTAGAAAACGGAGGTTGGGGAACAACTTATGCAGGACCAATGGCGAGCCTAATTGCAGAATTATATGTAACAGATACTATAAAACGTCCTCATCTAGTAGAACGCATGAAAAATGGAAATCTACAAGGTGAATATCGTCGCCAATGGATAGATTATCTGAAACGAAAAGGATTATACATCGAACCAGTCAAAAAAGATTCATTAGTGAGTAAAATTGATTCACTAAAATTTAAAAAAGATTCTACAAAAAGAAAAAATGAGCCAAAACAGATTGCTACAAGGAATTGATTGGATGGTTCTTATTCTGGGTTTGATTATCGTAACCTTTGGAATTATGAACGTATATAGTGTAAACCAAGATTTGGGCGTAAAGCAACTAATTTGGTTTGGACTTGGCATGGTCATGGTTTTAGCTTTGATAATTGCAAGTGGAAATAACCGTAATTTTTTCGAGATTTATAGCCCTGTTTTTTACATTATATCCATTGTTTTACTTATCGGAGTATTAATCGTTGGTAAAGAAATTAACGGTGCAAAAGCTTGGTATAGGTTTGGTCCACTAAGTTTACAGCCCGCCGAATTTGCCAAAATAGGTACAGCTTTACTTATTGCAAATTTCCTCAATCACTCCAATGCTAATCTGAAAGATATAAGTTTTATAGGTAAAATATTACTTATAATAGCTATTCCAGTTGCACTCATTTTACTTCAACCCGATTTAGGATCTGTTATTATTTTCTGTTCTTTAAGCATCGCTTTGTACAGAGAAGGGCTGAATCCTTGGATAATTATAACACCAATAATTGGTCTAATTGTCTTTTTAATTTCGATTGTACAAATTCCTTTTTATGTATTATTAGTTTTTGGATTTATAGTTTTAGTAATTGTACTTCTAATGCTCGCTTTTAATTATACAAAAGATGTGATTGATGCGATGCATGGTATATTAGTCGGGCTATCAGCTTACTTTTTATTATTAATCATAGTTTGTTATTTTGTAGAAAATTTATCAGAAGAAACCCGAGAATCATTTGGACATTTTTTTCCGATGCGATCATTGTTTTTTTCTGAACCAATATTTTTTAATACAGTATTTTTTGGCTTGATTGGGTTCGTTATTTCAATAGTTCCGATTATTGTTTTGAAATTAACAGAGCAAAAAGAAATTCATAACTCACCTTTTAAAATGCAATCTGGTTTAGCAGCAAATATGCTAAATCTTAGTATTATTGTTTCGATTATTTTATTATTAATAACGAGTATCATCAGTTTTATATCACCTATTATTTTCGAAAAATTACCAAAACACCAGAAAGAAAGGGTGATGGTTTTATACGAAGGTGAGGCGAAATACCGAGATACTTCTGGTTATAATTTATTGTACGCCAAAACTGCAATTGGCTCTGGAGAATTGTATGGTAAGGGATATAATCAAGGAACAATCAAAAAAGGAAGATTTGTACCAGAACAACAAACCGATTATATTTTTACAACAGTAGGAGAGGAATGGGGATTTCTGGGAAGTACATTTTTAGTCTTGATATATGCTGTTTTTGTGGGACGATTATTTTATCTCGCAGAAATTCAAAAGAATCGTTTTGCACGCTTTTATGGTTATTGCGTAGCATCTATATTATTTTTCCATTTCTTTATCAATATAGCGATGGTAATAGGATTGTTTCCGACAGTAGGAATTCCGTTGCCTTTCTTTAGTTATGGAGGAAGTTCGTTATGGGGATTCACTATTTTGATAGGTATATTTTTAATCATTCATTATAAAAATAGTCAAGGATTTATTTAAATTAAGATATAAAAAAAGCTATACCATTGAGTATAGCTTTTCGTTTTTTATATATTTTAGAACTGTTATTTTTTAGCAGCTTCTAATTCAGAAATATGATGTACTTCTTTGATTATTTTATTGTCTTTATCTACTAAAAATAAAGTAGGAGTAGAACTTACACTAAACTGTTCTGCAATTGGAGAATCCCAACGCAACAAATCAGTATAATTATACCAAGGTAAATCTTTTGTAGCGTCTTTAAAAGCAGTTTCATCAAAGTCTAAAGAGATTGCTACGATTTCACCACCTTTGGCTTTAAAATCTTTATAAAACTCTTTTATGTAAGGAATTTCTTGCTGACAAGCAGGACACCAAGAAGCCCAAAAAACAATTAACTTTTGATTTGCTTTGATATCGTATAATGATTTTTTACCATTTATAGCTTTATCAAACGTAATGTTAGGAACTTTACTTCCAACTTGCATAGCTGAAGCTTGCCCAACACGTTTTTTTAACTGATCTGTAATTTTACATGTTAAACCATTTACTTTATCAACATATTTTTTGTGAAAACCAGCATATTGATCTTTCGGAACAATGTTTAATAACGTTGATAAAATATTTTGACCACGAGCAGTCGTAATATCAGTTTTAGCTAATATTTCGTCAGTTGCAGCAATCAATTTTTCTTCAATATTATCACCTTCACCAGTACTCAATTTAGTGTTAACATACGCAAATACTAAATCAGTAAATGTTCCAGATTGCTCTAAACGATCATCATCATTTACAAAGTGAGTTACAATTTTATCAACCGCTTGCGTATCTTTTCCAGATTGTGCAGCTTGTTTCAAATCGTTCAATGTTTTGATATAATCTACTAAACCAGAATATTTAGCATCTTTATTTAATGTATTTATACGATTTTGCTCTTTTATGATAGCTTGATAAAATTCATCAGTTGGTTTATAAGCCTGTAATAAATAAGGGAAAACTTGATTTTGTACTTCATTTAACGGTTGCATAGCGATTATTTTATTATACTCTTTCTGAGTATTTCCTTCGATTATTTCTAATCGATTCATGAAATCTTGTCCCGCTACAGTTTTGAATTTTAAGTTTTTATTATCTGTTAATAATGAAAGATTTTCACCAGTTGGTAAATCAATTCGTACAAAACCATTGTATTCTTTTGGAACATTGGCAGAGAAATTTCCTTGCGCATCTGTTTTTGTATTTTTGATTAATTTAAGATCAGAATTTTCATAAATTTTAACCAATACAGATTTGTTTGCATAATTCTCTAATTGTCCAGAAACGGTGAATTGTCCAAAGACAGAACTTCCTAAAACAACAAGAGGTAATATAAATTTATTTTTCATAGTATATGTTTGTTATATAAAAAAACCTCAATCATTTGATTGAGGTTTTAAAAGTATGAATTTATTTTCTAAGTAATTCTCTTTGTTTATAAGAAATTAATCCTGCGATTGTAATTGCAGTTATAATTAATATTGGTGCATAATCATTTATTGGTACTTTTCTATTTCCAGTTCCATGTCCATTTTCACTACCACCACCACTACAGTCAAATCCTGGTTCACATGGCTCTTGAGCATACATATAACTTGTGTAACTAAAAAACAGTAAGGCAAATAATAAATGTTTTAAATATTTTTTCATAGTTAGGGTTTATTTGTTAATGGTTTTCTTAGTTACAACTTTTCCGTTTTTGTATGCAATTTTTACAACATATACACTTGGTACATTTATCAAGTTTAATTTATAATCTGTATTTGTAGAAACATTTACTTTATTAAATATTTGTTTACCAGATATATCATAAACTGCGATGTCAGCAGTTGTATTTTTTTCTTCAAACTTAACAAATTGACTACTATTATTAGTGTATAAATAAGTCGCGTTAGCTCCATTTAAATCATCTGTACCTAAAGTTGATGGTTTTTCGTTCCAATAAAATTCAAAACGATCATTTATTTTGTCATCTGCTACAAAAGATATTTCAGTTGCTTCGTTAACATCAATTACTTTATTAGTAACTTTATCATAGAAATAATACTTTCCTAAGTTTAAATCTTTTACTTTATTTAGAATAGAGTATTCATATAGATTTAAGTTTAAACGATAATTTTTTCCACTTTCTAAATTATAAAATCCAACTCTTAAAGGTTTACCTATATAATCTTCGTTATTAAAAGAGTTTGTTAATGTTTGTGCATTTAATATAGGATTTCCATCTTTATCTTCTTCGTAGAAAAATATAGCGTTTGTTATTTGATTAGTTGTTGCAGTTCCAGTAACCATGAAATTTGCATTTAATAAATATGCAGCATTTCCTTGTATTTGATCTTCTTTAGTCAAATATAATTCTAACTGTGTAAAATCAAAATCTGTAACTAATCCTTTTTCTTTTAACTCTTGATTATTTAATAATGTTTGATTCTGGTTAGATTGGTTTTCATTTCTACTGTATAGACCATTACCTGGTAACCCGATTGTTTTATAATCATAACCAAATGTTTTTTGAGAATCAGTAAGTGTTACTTTAGCATCAATTATACGTGAGCCATTCCCAGTTGAATTGACAGCATAATAATCAACATAAAAAGACTCATAAGGTTTTACTAATAACGCTTCAGGGCTTCCTGTCCAAAAGTAATTGGCATTAGCACCATTTTTTTGTAAATATGCACTTAATGTTGTAGTTCCCGAACTTGTATTTCCATTACTAGAATTCCATTTGATCGTGTAATCATTTGCTGTTTTGAAAACTCTAAAACGAAGTGCTCCCCAAGCATTTGCAGGAGATTGATTAGCACCAGCAGTCGTAGTAAAAGTTATCCATGATGAACCTGTATTTACATTAGATAAATCTAGATTAGAAGTAAAAGGATTTGCTAATCGATGTAAATTTTTACCAAATAATTTATCGTTATCATATTTAGCACCTGTTTGGTTTCCTATATATGAATCATACGATTCTGCATAGTTATTGATTCTACTCTTCCAATCTTTCCATGTTAAAGCTTCAAAATCTTGCGCATTACCTTTTAGTCCACTTTTTAAAGAGTAGTTAATTGTATTGTTGTTTGGTATACCGCTAAACTTAACAGGACCTACCAAAGTATTAATGGCAGTTTTAACAGGAGTATTATTTCTTAAATTTAATAAATATCTTTTTTGCGGTTCTATTTTATAATTATTATCAACTGCATCATATTCTGTTTCGGCAACATCCCACACGAATAATGATTGTTGGTATCTTTTATTAAGCCCACAATCTGTATTCACACTACAATTACCACTAAAAAAATTACCTCCAGTTAAAGAGTTAATAACATCTTTTGCTAATACATCTTTAAAAGGTAATGAAATAAGATACTCATCATTATTTAAATTAGGAGTAGATCTTTCTATAGTTAAATTACCAGTAACAGTCGTTGCGTCTTTGATTATTAATTGACCATAAGACGTATCACTTGTGTATTTGTTAACAAAGTTTTTACCGGTTGTATTTCCATTGGTAAAACCACCTTGAACTTGTATGTTTCCTTGATTAATTATTTTTTCTGTAGTACCTCCAGCAGTTGTAGTTGTTACACTAACACTTCCTCCATTATAAAATAATGTGTTAGGATTTACTTTTACAATTACCGCATCATTAATAGAGGTATTCTGAGCAGAAACACTATATATTGCACTCAGTGCAAATAAAGCAAGTAGATTCTTTTTCATAATATTATGTTATTTTAGGTTGGGTTCTTTATTAAATTTAAAAAATAAATTCATTACAAAGATAAAAATTTTTATTAAAAAGTTATTATACAATTAATTATATTGTAACTTTTTCTGGTAAATCTTTAATTTCATACATTAAATCGGTAAAAATCTCTTCCGATACCGCTCGTAAACCACGAGCTCCTAACCCTAAATCATTTGCCTTATCTACAATTTTATTTAAAGTTTCGTCCGTCACTACTAACTCTTTGCCATCTAATGCAAAAAGCTTTGTATATTGTTTTAATAAGGCATTTTTAGGTTCAGTTAAAATTGCTCTCATTGCTTCTTTATCTAATGGTTTTAGAAACGTGATGATTGGTAAACGCCCGATTAATTCTGGTATAATTCCAAAATTTTTCAAATCTTGTGCATTTACTTCATCCAAAAGATTTTCTATTACTTTTGTTTCTTCATTTTTGAAACCGATTACGTGTTTCTTTAGGCGATCTGCAATGTGTTTTTCTATTCCAGAAAAAGCACCACCCGCAATAAATAAAATATCTTTTGTATTTACTTCGATAAATTTTTGATCTGGGTGTTTACGACCTCCTTTAGGTGGAACATTAACAATAGTTCCTTCTAATATTTTTAATAAAGCTTGTTGTACACCTTCACCAGAAACATCTCTTGTAATAGATGGATTATCACTTTTACGTGCAATTTTATCCATTTCATCTATAAAGACAATTCCTTTTTCGGCTAGTTCTACATTATAATCTGCAGATTGTAAAAGACGTGTCAAAATACTTTCTACATCTTCTCCTACATAACCAGCTTCTGTTAATACAGTTGCATCAACTATGGCAAATGGTACATTTAATAATTTTGCAATAGATTTTGCTAATAATGTTTTACCAGTTCCTGTTTCTCCAACTAAAATTACGTTAGACTTGTCAATTTCTACATCATTGTCTTTGTCTAACAATATTCTTTTATAGTGATTATAAACCGCTACAGATAATATTTTTTTTGCTTGATCTTGTCCAATAACATAATCATCAAGAAATTCTTTAATTTCTTTAGGTGATTTTAATGTTAAAGGTTTAATCAATTCATTTTTATCATTAAATTTTGATTCTTCAAGAACTATGCCATGAGCTTGTTCTATACAATTATCACAAATATTACCGTCGATTCCTGAGACTAAAATATTGACTTCATTTCTGTTTTTGCCACAAAAAGAACACTTATTTTCTTCCAATTTTTTTAAGCTTAATTAAGCTACAAAGTTATTTACTTTTTATTGATTTAGAAAATATTTCTATGTTAATTTAATCAAAGTGGTCAAAATAAGGATAATATAATAATAGTTTTGCTTAATTATTTTTGTGAATTATTGTCGTTTTTTTTCTAAATGTATTTTAAATAGTAAAACATTGATGATATTATTCAAAATAAAAAAGGATACTCAAACTGAGTATCCTTTTTAGTTGTATTGTTTTATGTGAATTATTTAGAACGAGGTGTTAAAACTTCATCTATCATTCCATATTCTTTTGCTTCTTGCGAAGTCATCCAGTAATCACGTTCACCATCTTTTTCGATTTGCTCGAAAGTTTGTCCCGAATGTGTTGCAAGAATATCATATAATTCTTTTTTCAATTTCAAGATTTCCTTCAATGTAATTTCCATATCAGTTGCTTGTCCTTGTGCACCACCTAAAGGTTGATGAATCATTACACGTGAATGTTTTAATGCAGAACGTTTACCTTCTGCTCCAGCACATAATAAAACTGCTCCCATAGAGGCGGCCATACCTGTACATATTGTTGCAACATCTGGTTTTATTAATTGCATTGTATCATAAATACCTAAACCTGCATAAACACCACCACCTGGTGAGTTTACATAAATTTGAATATCTTTTGTAGAATCTACACTTTCTAAAAACAATAATTGTGCTTGTATGATGTTCGCAATTTGATCATCGATAGCTGTTCCTAAAAAGATAATTCTATCCATCATTAATCGAGAAAACACGTCCATTTGTGCAACGTTTAATTTTCTTTCTTCAACAATGTATGGTGTTGTATTTTGAATGTAGCTTTCTAAATGTAAAGAGCTAATTCCTTTATCCAACGCCGCATATTTTTTAAATTCTTCTCCTACGTTCTTCATTATTAATTTAGATTTTAATGAAAGTTAAAGAATTTTTCAGAAGTTTTAATTAAGCTTCTGCTAATTCTTTGTTTTTTTCTGTAATTAAGTCTACAAACTCGTCAAAAGTAACTTCTTTCTCGTTTAATTTTACATTTTCTTTGAAAACAGCTAACATTTTATCTGTAAATACTTGGTAAGATAAACGGTTATACTCTTCTTGATTTTGTAAAGCAGACATTGCTATTTGTTGTAAAGTTTCTTCTGGAATAGAAGATTGACCATACATTTTTAATTGATCTTTAATTGCAGTAAAAGCAGCTTCTTTTACCTCTTCAGCATTCACTTCAACATTATTTGTTTCAGCAATTTTAGCTTCGATTAATTGGTAACGTAAACCTTTGTCCATTTTTACCAATTCTTCTTTTGCTTGTTCTTCTGAAGTTACATTTTCGTTAGAAGTTAATAACCATTTTGTTAAGAAAGCTGTTGGTAATTCAAAAGAAACAGTATCTAATAATTTAGAAACAACTTCATTAATGATTTGTTTGTCAGCTTCTTTGTTGTACATGTTTTCTGACTCTGCTTTGATTTTGTTACGGAAAGCTTCTTCTGAATCTACAGTTCCTTCTCCATAAACTTTATCAAATAATTCTTGGTTAACTTCAGCTTTTTCAGCTTTGTTAATTTCTTTGATTGTGTAAGTTACATTTACACCTTCTTCAGAAACTTCTGTATTCAACTGTTGTGCAGCTTCTTCAGCAGTATCAAAAATAGTGTTTGCGTTAACTTCGATTACATCACCAACTTTTTTACCAATAAATGCAGCAGTATCTTTCAATTCTTCTAAACGGATAAATGTTGGTTTAGCTTCTTGACCTTCTACTTGTGCATCAACTTTTAAAATTGCTTCTGCTTCAACTTCTGCTAAAGATTTTAATGAACCAAAACGTCCAGCAAAATTATCTACGTATTTTTGTACTTCTTCGTCAGCAACTTGTACTTTGTAGCTGTCAACTTCTACTTTAGATAAATCAACATCAAATTCTGGTGCTAATCCTAATTCGAAATCAAAATTTAATTGATCAGCATTCCAATCAATATTTTCTTTAATTACAGGAACTGGATTTCCTAAAATTGATAATTTTTCTGTGTTGATGTAGTCAGATACGCTTTTTTGTAAAATCTCATTTACTGTATCTAAAATAACAGCTTGTTCATATTGTTTTTTTACAAAACTCATCGGTACTTGTCCTTTACGGAAACCTTTGATACTTGCAGTTTTTTTGTATTGGTTTAATACATTAACTACTTTTTCTTGATAATCTGCCTTGTCAACAGTTACAGTTAATACTGCGTTTAAATTGTCTGTTGTATTTTTAGTAATATTCATCTACCTTAAATTTGGAGTGCAAATGTATAAAATTTTAATCATTTTTAATAGTAAAAACTAAGATTACAAGCAATTCATTTACTTTATTTTAACAATTATTCGAGATAATTTTCAAATAAATGTTTTTCCTCTAATAATCTATTTATAAAAATTTTAAACATTTCTTTTTTGTGTATATTCAAATCACGTTCCAAGTTACTTTTTTCTGTCAATTTGACATATAATGTAAGGGGGTATAGCAAAAAAAATCCAGAACAATGTTCTGGATTTTTATAAGTTATAGATAGAATTTTTTAAAATTCACCATAGTTTGCGTAAGATTCATCAAATACAAAATCTTCCATAAACTTAGTTGTATAGTTACCCGCGATAAAATCTGGGTGATCCATCAACTGTAAGTGGAAAGGAATTGTTGTTTTGATACCTTCGATATAAAATTCTGCTAAAGCACGTCTCATTTTTGCAATTGCTTCTTGGCGTGTTTGTGCCGTAACAATTAATTTTGCAATCATTGAATCGTAATTTGGTGGAATTGTATATCCAGCATAAACGTGAGTATCTACGCGAACACCATTACCACCAGGAATATTAATTGAACTAATTTTACCTGGAGAAGGGCGGAAGTCGTTATATGGATCTTCTGCATTGATACGACACTCGATAGAATGTCCGTTTGGATAATAATTTTTACCAGAGATAGGTTCTCCAGAAGCTAACATAATTTGTTCACGAACTAAATCGAAACCTGTAACTTCTTCTGTAATTGGATGTTCTACTTGGATACGAGTATTCATTTCCATGAAATAGAAATCGCCGTGTTTGTCAACTAAAAATTCTATTGTACCAACACCTTCGTAACCAATGTATTCACATGCTTTTACAGCAGCGTCACCCATACGTTTACGTAAATCGTCTGTCATAATTGGTGAAGGAGTTTCTTCTGCCAATTTTTGATTACGACGTTGAATAGAACAGTCACGTTCTGATAAATGACAAGCTTTACCATTTTGGTCGCTAGCCACTTGTATTTCGATATGACGTGGTTCTTCAATCAATTTTTCCATGTACATTCCGTCGTTACCAAAAGCTGCTGCAGCTTCGGCACGAGCAGATTCCCATGCTTTTAATAAATCTTCTTCTTTCCAAATTGCACGCATACCTTTACCACCACCACCGGCAGTTGCTTTCATCATGACAGGGTATTTTATTTCGCGAGCAACTTCTATAGCTTGTTCGTAGCTTTCTAATAATCCATCAGATCCAGGAACAACAGGAACACCTGCTTCTTTCATTGTCGCTTTAGCATTTGCTTTATCTCCCATACGGTCGATGTTGTCTGCTGGAGCACCAATAAATTTGATTCCGTTTGATTGACAAATTTTAGAGAAAGTTGAGTTTTCAGATAAAAATCCATAACCTGGGTGAATAGCATCAGCATCTGTAATTTCTGCAGCTGCGATGATATTTGACATTTTAAGGTATGAATCTTTACTTGGAGCAGGACCAATACACACAGCTTCATCTGCGAAGCGTACGTGTAAAGATGTTTCGTCTGCTTTAGAGTAAACGGCAACCGTTTTGATTCCCATTTCTTTTGCTGTACGTATAATACGCATAGCAATTTCACCTCTATTAGCGATTAATATCTTTTTAAACATAGTTTTGATTCTAAAAATAGATTAAGCTGGATCAACTAAGAATAATGGTTGATCGTACTCAACTGGACTAGCGTCGTCTACTAATATTTTAACAATTTTTCCAGAAATTTCAGCTTCGATTTCGTTGAATAATTTCATTGCTTCAACAATACATAAAACTTTCCCAGGAGCGATAGTGTCACCAACACTAACAAAAGAGTCTTTACCTGGTCCTGAAGAGCGGTAGAAAGTACCAATCATCGGAGATTTAATTGTAATTAAGTTACTGTTTTCTTCAGCAACTGGCGTAGTAGAGTCAGATGTAACTGCAGCTGGCGCTTGAGGTAATGGCGCGTTAAATTGTTGTTGAGCTTGCGGTACATAAAATTGTTGAGAAGCTGATTGAACAGGAACGCTATGTAACGTTTTGATTTTAATCTCAATATCTTCTTGCTTGATACTTACTTCAGCAACTTCTGCTTTTGATACGAATCTAATTAAATTTTGAATGTCTTTAATGTCCATATAATGCGGTTTTTATTTTGACCTTAATTCGTTATATTTTTGTTAAACGAAGACCAAAGGTATTAAAAAAAAAATAAAAAAAGCTGCTTCTTTTTTAAGAAACAGCTCCAAAATCTTTCAAAGATTGTATTATTCAGTAACTTCTTGTACTTTTTCTAATACTACTTTACCTTTATAGTATAATTTTCCGTCAGCCCAGTGAGCTCTGTGGTATAAATGTGCTTCACCAGAAGTTTTATCGATTGCTATTTGTGGAGCTTCGATTTTGTAGTGCGTTCTACGTTTATCTCTTCTTGTTGACGACTGTCTTCTCTTAGGATGTGCCATATCTAACTACTTTTTTTTCTTTATTTCTATATGTTATATTAACTAATAAAACCAATTAAGGTTTTAAATCTTTCAATTTTGTCCAACGTGGATCAATGTCTTCGTTATCGTCGTCATCTTCACCTTCGTCGTTTTTATCATCATATTCATTGTCTGTAGCATTTTCGTTTATATCGTAAATACTATATTGATCTAGTAAATTAATCATTTCTGAACTACTTTCTCCGTTTAAGACATCGGGATGAATTCTTTTTGTTGGTACAGATAGGATCGCTAATTCATAAAGAACTTGCGCTACATTGATTTGGTATTCTTCTCTAGGAATAACCCATATCTCACTATCCGTATCGTCAAACTCTTCGCCAAATTTAACAATTAATTCTGCATTATTCGAAATTTTTTGCGGAAACAATTCTCCAGTTAAATCACAGGGTACAATAATGTGCCCATTTAAGTTGATTTGTAACTCTAGCATTGTCGATTTTTTATCTAAACTAATTGTGATAATTAATTTAGGATTTTCAAAATCTTGCTCAATTTCAAATAAATCAAAGAACGATTGTGATAATTCAAACGTAAAATCATTCTCACCTAAAGGCAAGCTTGAAAATACAATATTATAATTTTTTAACTTGTCCATGCCATGAAAAGGTCTGCAAAGATAATTTATTTTATTTGAAATAAATAGTCTTTATCAATGATATTTTATTTTTTTTTAATTTTCTCCTCTTTCTAATTTCAAAGGGGTAGATTGTAGCACGTTTTTCGTTAACTCTTGATACTCTAAACGATTTTTGTGTAAATCTATTGCTGCAAAAATGGCTTCTTTAAAAGATTCTTCGTTTGCAATCCCTTTTCCGGCGATGTCATAGGCTACGCCATGATCTGGAGAAGTGCGTACAAATTTTAATCCTGCTGTATAGTTTACACCTTCATCAAAACTGATGGTTTTAAATGCCACTAAACCTTGGTCATGGTACATTGCTAAAACGGCATCAAAAACGTCTAGATTAGATGGATTAAAGAAACTATCGGCAGAATATGGTCCGTAAACCAATTGATCATCATTGATACAACGTTGAATAACCGGTTGAATAATTTCTTTTTCTTCGCTTCCTAATAAACCATTGTCACCTGCATGTGGATTGAGTCCTAGAACGGCAATTTTTGGTTTTGATATAGCGTAATCTTCTACTAAACTTTTATAAATCTGTTGAATTTTAGCGTAAACTGTTTCTTGAGAAATACTTTCTGCAATTTTATGAACAGGAATATGCTGTGTAACCAAACCAACACGTAATTTCTCTGAAACTAAGAACATCAAAGGATTTCCACTCCAAATTTCACCTAAATACTCTGTATGACCAGGGAAGTGAAACTCATCTGATTGAATATTGTCTTTGTTGATTGGTGCAGTTACCAAAACATCTGTAAAGCCATCTGTTACAGATTGCGCAGCAGCTTTTAATGATTGATAGGCATGTTCGCCAGCTTCTTTGGTTACTTTACCAAAATGTACATCGATTTGATCTTTCCAAAGGTTGACTACATTTATTTTTCCATCAACAATTTGATTAGCATCTTGTATTCCTTGAAAATTAATTTTGTCAAATTTTAAGCGATCTTTTTGAAAAGATAACAATTTTGTCGAACCAAAAATAACAGGTGTAAACAGTTCTGTGATTTCTTTTTCTTGTAACGTTTTTAGAATAACTTCTATTCCTATTCCGTTATAATCGCCAATTGAGATGGCAACTCTAATTTTTCTATCTTTTTCAGACATAATTTTTGTTTAAAATGATTGACTTGAAGGTTTCGTTTTCTTGAAAAATTTCTTGTAAATTAAATCTACAAATAAACCTCCAATCCAAGAAGAGAAAAATAAAACAGGGCAAATTGCTATTTCGTACCAAGTTGGGTGATAGGGCGTTATTAGAACGTCTCCAAGCGCAACAATTAGTAAAATAAAACCAACAAACATTGTATATGCTTGCTTGGCTCTTCTTACGATAAGAGCTGTGATTACGCCTCCAATAAGAGCTGCAATACCACTGATGGCAAGCATTGATCCGAAAAATTGAACTTCGTGTTTTTTTCCTTCTCCATGAGAAAAGAATTTGATGATGTGTCTCCATTCTGGGAAAACTTTATCATCCCATCCTAATCTATTTGCATTGTATAAGAGTCCAAATTGAATAATTAGAAAGATTATTATTAATCCTATAATTACAGCAATTGTATTTCTTAATACAGTTTTGTCTTTTAACATAGTTTTGTTTTAGTCTGCAATTGCAATCACAGATATTTCTACATTTACGTCGCGAGGTAAACGTGCAACTTCTACACATTCGCGTGCAGGATAGTTTTCATCGTTAAAGTATGAAGCATAAACTTCGTTTAACGCATTAAAATCATTTAAATCTTTTACAAAAATAGTTGTTTTTACGACATTATCAATAGAAGTTCCTCCAGCTTCTAATATTGCAATTACGTTTTTCATTACTTGATGAACTTCGTCTTGAATACTAGTTGTAACTAATTCATTTTTTTCTACATTGAATGGGATTTGTCCTGATGTGTAAAGAAAACCATTGTATTTTACACCTTGAGAATATGGTCCAATTGCTTGTGGCGCTTTATCTGTATGTACGATTTGTTTTTTCATTTTTTATATATTTTAGTAATTAAGTCTTGATCTGTCGTTGTATTTTAAATCACTTAAGATTGAAGCTTTGATTCCGATAAAGAAATCATAACTTTTATATGTTCCCATAGGTGTCCAACCAAAAGATAAAGTAAAGCTTCGTAAATCTCTCTCGAAACCGAAACGTACATAGGTAATTTCGTTATCGATAAAATCGTATGTTGCATTTGCTGTGATTGCCCAGTATGGAGTTGGCGATATTTTTCCGTTCATAGCTAAAGAACCAGTTCCTTTACCTTTTCTTTCAATTCCTTTTATATAGGTATAACTAATATTGGTTGTTAAACTCCACGGAATTGCAAAATGTGCATAATTATCGTTGTCGTAATAGAAATTTTCGTCACGTACTGTTCCTCGTTTTCTATAATTTTTTGCATCAAATGTTTTACCTCCAAAAGTACTATTATCAAAAGTATAACCTGTTCCAAGTGTTATGTTTTCGAATCTTAGTCGATCTAGTTTGTCTATTTGTTCAGAAACTTCGCTTCCAGATGCATCTATATAACGTTGTATTTTATATGGATTAACGAAAGTAGAAAATTGTACATTAACTTTACGATCAAATAAAGATGTCATTCCATTAATACTAATAGGAGAAAGTTTAAACTCTTCTGCAGAAAAATTATAAGCAGAACTTAATCGTAAATATTCAAATATTTTCACTTTTTTGAAACCTTTTGGATCGCTACTGTCTTTTACTTTTATCTCTAAATTATTAGAAATAGCAAAGTTTATTGAGTTAGATAAAGGATTAATTGCTGAGCCGTATAACATGTTTTCATACTGATTATACCAAACTTCTTTTTGATTTTTATCTATATATGGTTTGTAATATTTCCAATTTGGATTTTGGAAATTTGGAGAATAATTATACCCAATAGTTGGTGTAATAACGTGTTGAATTCCTAAAATATTTGCATCTTTATTTTTGTTGACAAATGTTCCGTAAATATTTGTAGAAACTGCTGCGTTAAAGCTGAATGTACGATAAGTATTGAATCCTTTTAGATAAGTATTTTCGATTTTATTGTTAACAGAATTATAACTTCTTACTAATTTATTGTCTCCCCAAACTTCGTTATAATCAGAAGATAAAGTTATAGGAAAATAATTGGCAAGCGTAATACCTGTATTTAAGTCAATTCTGTGTTTTGCTCCCATACGCATCTGTTCTTTCCACATTTTATCTTTGAAAATATCATTGTCGTTGGTGTTTACCTCATTACCTGCTTGCATTTTATATGTTAATCCAAGGTTTTGTAATAAACCTTCTTTTGGTGCGTTTTTCTTTGAAAATGGAAAAATACGAGACATTGTCAAGTCAAGTCTAGGAAAAGTAATGTTTATAATTCCTGTGTTATAATTTTGAGAATGTGACATACTCAGCTGAGCAGTTAAAGGTGCATTTTCAAAATTTTTTGTTAAGTTGATAGATGAACTAACGTTATTTGTAAAAACTTGTCCAGTGTTAATATACTGATTTCTTACAGATTCTCGGTAATATTTAGAACTAGAAAAGTTAACATTTGCGTTAAACAATAAGTACGGATTAGCTTTACTGTCTTGTGTGTGCGACCACATTATACCAAACATATTTTGTTTAGAAAATGCATTAGCACCATCTGTTAAACCTTTTATTCCCGTTAATCTATTTTCTACATTGGCAGATACTTGACCATTGTATTTATAACGTTTACGATAACTAGATTCTGCACGAGCTGCCCAACTACCTTTTGTATAAATATCACCCGAAAGTTTTAAGTCAAAATTATCTCCGAACGGAACATAAAATCCTAAATCTTCTATAAAAAATCCAAGATTAGAGCGTTCTCCCGGACGAGGCATCAAAATACCTGCTGCACGTTTTTCTCCCATTGCCGGAATATAACCAAAAGGTAACGCCAAAGGTGTAGGAACATCATATACCCAAAACTGAATTGGACCTGTAATTAATGTTTTCTTTCCCTTTTTATCAATCATTTTACCTTCGCTTGCACGCATAAAATAATCTGGACGTGTATCTTTTCCTTCTTTAAAATAAGTATCGGTTGTAAAATCAGCACGTTTCAAGAGCATCACAGAGTCATTAACTCGCTTTGCTTTATCAGCGATAATAATACCTTCTTCTTGCGTCATTCTAATGTTATACGCAATTCCTACTTTGGTTTTGAAATTAACTTTAAAAGCATCCTGAAGAATTTCTTGTTGTCCTTGAATAAACTTTGTTTTTTCAATAATATTACCAATAGAGTCGCGCTTACCTTCGGCATATACGTCACCCGTATCCCAATTAAGCTCAATGTAATCAGCATCAATAGTCATGTCACCATAAACCACACGCGCTTTGCGAAGCAAATACGTCATGCGTTTTTTACGGTTATGAATTTCGTCTTCAGAACTATGTTCTACTATAAACTCTAATTTTTCCTTTACAGGAATAATTGTATCTAATTTTATTGAATCAGAAACAACTTTAGTGTTATCTTTATCGTTATTATTTTGTTTAATTTGCCCAAACGAAATGGTGCAAACCATAACAGGACTAAAAAATAAAATCGATTTAATTGCCTTTGTAAACAAATTGAAAAACTTATTTTTTATAAATTGCGTCAAAATTAATCAAAAAAACAAACCTATAGTATGAGTTTAAAAATGATTAACATACAAAAGTATTTATTTTTTGCAATGATGTTGGTATTTTCTACAATTTCATTTGCACAAAAAAAACAAAATTTTGTTATAGTGATCGATGCGGGGCATGGAGGAAAGGATGTAGGAGCAAGGGGAGTAGCTGATTTAGAAAAGAATATAGCACTAGATGTAGCACTTCGTTTTGGAAATTTAATTGAAAAAAATCACAAAGATGTTAAAGTTGTTTGGACACGTAAGACAGATGTTTTCTTAGAATTATGGGAAAGAACACGTATTTCGAATGATAATCATGCGAATCTATTTGTCTCAGTTCACTGTAATTCTGCAACAAATAGCAGTGCGACAGGAACTGAAACATTTGTAATGGGTTTAAAAAAATCAAATGAGACTGATGAAGTGTCAAGACGAGAAAACTCCGTGGTTTTTTTAGAAAAGGATCAAGAAAAGTATGAAAAATTTGATCCAAATGATCCAGAAGCTGTTATTGCTTTCGAGATTATGAACGCGGCATATAAAGAACAATCTATCCGTTTTGCGGATTTGGTAGAAAAGAATTTTGTAAACAAAGATCTTAGAAAAAGTAGAGGTGTTAAACAAGCAAATTTTCACGTATTAAGAGGAAATGCATCGCCATCTGTCTTGGTTGAATTAGGTTTTGTCTCGAATTATGATGAAGGAACTTTTTTGGCTTCGGAAGAAGGAAAACAAAAAACGGCAGAAACTTTGTATGAGTCTTTCAAACAATTTAAAAAAGAATTTGACCGTAGAAGTGGAATCGAAGATGAGCCTGCTCCAAAACCTGCTCCAAAAGTTGAAAAACCAGTAGAAGGGAAAAAACTTAAAGTAAAAGTAATGGAGTCTAAAATAAAATTTTCTGCAACATCACCACAATTACGTGGTTTAACAGATTTGGATGTCATACAAGAAGGTGAAAATTATGTCTATTATTATGGTGAAACTGATTTACAATCGCGCGCAGATGATTTACTAAACACAGTTAAAAGAAAAGGTTTTTCGGGTGCTAAAATTGTAGAATTCGAAACAAATAAAAAATTAGAAGGAGGTAAAAATTACCGTGTACAGTTTATGACTTCAAACAAAAAGTACAAAGATCGTGACGATAAATTTAACGGACTTACAAACGTACTACGTGTAAAAGAAGGTAGTTTACAGAAATACTATTTTGGTGCAGATAAAACAATAGAAACTGCGCAAAAAACATTGAAAGAAGTACAAGACAAAGGTTTTAGAAACGCCTTTATTGTTACATTTAATGGTGAAGATCCATTATAATGTAATATAAAATGTTTCTTTACAAATTAAGTTTTATTTTTGCACAAAATCATTACAAGTGAAATTATCTAAAGAATTAAAAATAGGAATCATAACCATTATAACATTAATTGGTTTTTTCATGTTATTCAATTTCTTAAAAGGACAAAATATTTTTTCATCAGGACGTTTATTTACGGTGAAATTCGAAAATGTGAATGGACTTGCGCCATCAAAACCTGTTTCTATAAACGGATTGAGGGTTGGACAAGTAAAAGAAATAAAAATTATAGAGAATGCGAAACCAATTTATTTTGAAGTAGTATTATCAGTAGATAAAGACATCGAATTCTCTAAAAAAACAATTGCAGAAATCTATGAACCAGGACTTATGTCTGGTCCAGAAGTTAGATTATTGTTAGATTATGGTCCTGATATTGCAAAAGATGGCGATTTTTTAAAAGGTCGAATTGCAGGTGGAATGTT